>CAZACE010000480.1:0-1507 GCA_964483255.1 uncultured Oscillospiraceae bacterium | reverse complement strand
TCATCTCCCGCGGTTTTGTGTATGTGCGCGAAAACGAGGAGCTCATCTCCGGCGCGCGTGCCGTCGCCATGAGTGTGCTTGCGCGTTATGACCGCATTGAGCAGAGCGACTGGACGAGCATCAAGAACGGCATCAAGGACGAGATGCACGACTATCTGCTCGCGCAGATCAAGCGCAATCCGATGATCCTGCCGATTATCATGGAAACCTGAGCGGCCAGCGGTCGTCTCCATCTCCGACTAAGTACGATAGGATTTGATTCCTGAGCGGACGAGGCCGGAAGTTGGGCGTTTGGGTTCAATTCTAGTTACAAAGAAGGTTAAATAACAGTATGAACATTTACGATACCGCACATCGTCTGGCTGACGAGATTAAGAAAAGCGACGAGTGCGTGCGTCTGCGTGAGCTGCGCGAGCGCGCCTACGCGGACAACACCAATCGCGTGCTGCTGGATGAATATAAGCGCTTGCAGATTCAGCTTCAGATGAGCATGGTTGGCGCGGCCGGCCAGATGCCCAGCGAGGATATGCAGCGCTTTCAGCAGTTGGCGTCTCTGCTGTATATGAACAGCGACGTACAGGCCTACCTGATGGCGGAGATGCAGATGCAGAAGACGCTGGCGGATGTATTTAAAATCCTGACGGAAGCGGCCGGCGTGAAGTTTGATCTGCCGGACAACGCGTAACGGGAGGAACCGAGATTTGGCGAAGAAGAATAAACGCAGCGGACGCCTTACGGAGCGCGAGTTTCATGAGCGCCGCCGCTATGGCTTTTTCTGGTATGACTGGCTGTGGCGCATCATCCGTCCGGCGCTGGTGTTTCTTGCGTCGTTTGTGATCGTGTGCGGGCTGGTCTATACGGGATATAAGCAGGTGGACGCGATGTTCTTCGCGCCCGTAGACGCGGACGACAACAGCGTGGTGGAGTTTGAGGTCGCCTCGGGCAGCTCGCTTTCCAGCGTAGCCCGAAAGCTGGAAGAGGCAGGTCTCATCCACAATCATTCCGTATTCAAGTACATGGCGGATCTGATGGGCATGGGCCAGAAGATCCAGTCGGGCGATTACGAGCTGAAGCGCTCGATGTCCTCGACGGAGATTCTCGATCAGCTGATCGCCGGCGACGGCAAGCCGCTGACCATGCGCATCACGATCATCCCCGGCTGGACGGTGGAGGATATCGCCGGCTATCTGGTGGATCAGAAGATCCTCAAGACGAAGGAAGAATTCCTTTCCGCTTGCAAAGCGGGCGACAATTACAGCGGTTATTACTTTATCGAAGAGATCATGAAGACCTCGGACTTTGGCGATCGCCTGTATGCGCTGGAGGGCTATCTCTCGCCCAATACCTATGAGATCTATACCAGCTCGAGCGCCGATACGATCATCAAGCGACTGCTTTCGCAGACGGAGGCGGCGTATTCCCTGAGCTATGATGAGCGCGCGCAGGAGCTGGGAATGACTATGGATGAGATTTTTACGCTGGCGTCGATGATCGAGAAGGAAGCAAA
>CAZACE010000479.1:0-1515 GCA_964483255.1 uncultured Oscillospiraceae bacterium | reverse complement strand
TCCAGAACGGCAACTTCTGGGCAATCACCCAGTCCCCGATCTCCATGGCCTTCCTGGTCGTCGCCGTGATCGTCGTGGTGTTCTCTGTCTGGAACCAGAACAAGATCAACAAGAAGGAAGCCGCTGCCCGCGCTGCGAGCAAGTAATTCCTGCTTACGCAAAGAGGCTGTCCCTCACGGACAGCCTCTTTCTGTATTGAATGCGTTGGGCTGCTGCCCAAACCCGCCTGAGGGATTTCATCCCTCAGACTCCCTTCTCCGCTTCGCGCCGGTTTAATTTGATTTGAGAATAATAGCAGGCATAGAGAAAAGGACCGGAAATCCGGTCCTTCTGCTTCATAAGGGATTACTTCGCGAGCAGGATCTCGTCAACCCACTGCTGATACAGACCCTCTTCGTTGATCTGATCGATCAGCTCCTGAATCTTCTCAGCCAGAGCGGTCTCGC
The DNA here is from genome assembly GCA_964483255.1 of uncultured Oscillospiraceae bacterium. Classification (GTDB taxonomy): domain Bacteria; phylum Bacillota; class Clostridia; order Christensenellales; family Aristaeellaceae; genus Ventricola. Next base: position 1,069 of record CAZACE010000479.1, on the reverse strand, counting down.
CCTTGACGCTGGCGATGTAGTTGCCGCCCTCGAAATCGAAGGCAAACTCGGCGACCTCGAGGTCGTCGTTCTCGGCCAGAACGCTGTCATAGACGGTCTTCGGGATCGCCAAAGCATCCACGCGGCCATTCTTGACCATGTTCACGCCGTCCGGGATCTTGGTGATCAGCTCGAGGGTCGCGCCGGTGAGCTGCTCCTCGACCATGATCTGCTGATTGGTACCGTTCTGCGCGGCGACGATCTTGCCATCAAAGGCAGCAGCTGTGTTGCAGGCAGCTCCCTGGCCCTTCTTGACGATCAGGCCCTGATCGCCCTCGTTCCAATAGATACCGGTAAGCTCCATGACGTTGAGGCGCTCCTCGTCAAAAGTGAGACCCGCGACAACCATATCAACGTCGCCCAGACCAACAGCGGCCAGGCAGGCATCAAAGGCCATCTCCTGAATCTCGAGCTCGACACCGAGCTGCTCGGCCATCCACTTGACCATCAGGATGTCGGTTCCGGTGACATTGCCTTCATCGTCGATGTACTCGTACGGCGGCCAATCCGGGCTGGTGGCAACCACGATCTTGCCGTTAGCCTGAATATCAGCCAGACGATCAGCCAGCGCCAGAGAGCAGGTCATGATCATCACGATCGCGAGAGCAAGCGCAAAAAGCTTCTTCATAAGGAAATACCCCCTATTCAATTATTCACCGTTCAGGCTGTAGCCCAAAACGAATGATAGCGCTATTGTACAACGCCTAAATGCATATGTCAAGCGAGTATACTGCATAAACGCCGCTAATATTCTCATGCCATTCTCTGATTTTGCTTTTTTTGAAAAAAACCAGTTTTCAGCTGTTGTTTCTTTTCCTTTGGTGTGATAAAATATGTGCGCTATATGCGTTTGTGCATTTGTGCATGAATAACCGAAAGGTGTGAATAATTATGCCGGAACTGAGCCGTCGTGTTCAGACGTTTACCGATTCTGTCATCCGCCGCATGACCCGCATCAGCGATGAGGTCGGCGCAATCAATCTTTCTCAGGGCTTCCCGGATTTCCCGCCGCCCAAGGCGATCACCGACC
>CAZACE010000478.1:0-1515 GCA_964483255.1 uncultured Oscillospiraceae bacterium | reverse complement strand
GGCTATGAGCTCAAGGCCTGCGGCTTCAACAAGAACGCCGCGCAGTATGCGGGTATCAACGACAAGCGAAATATCATCCTCTCCATGACGATTGCAGGCGCGCTGGCGGGCGTCGGCGCGGGATTGTATTATCTCTCGACCGTTGCGGAATGGAACCCGCAGGTATCCACCTCACTGCCGGCGATCGGCTTTAACGGCATCAGCGCGGCGCTGCTGGCCTGCTCCAATCCGATCGGCACGGTATTCTCCTCGCTGTTCATTTCCTATATCACCGTCGGCGGCACGAAGCTCTCCACGCAGTATTACACCAAGGAAATCGCTGACGTGATCACCGCACTGATCATCTATCTGTGCGCATTCTCCATGCTCTTCAAGGGCAAAATCCGCGCCGTGCTTGCCGGCAAGGCACGTGGTGTGAACAACCTGAAGGGAGGGGAAGGCTGATGTTTCTTCTGCTGAAATACACGCTGCTTTACACGGTCGTTCTGATGCTGGTGGCGCTTGGCGGCATGTTTTCCGAGCGCAGCGGCATCATCAATATCGCGCTGGAAGGCATCATGGTCATCGGCGGTCTGATAGGCGTTATTGCCATTCAGCTCATTCCGGAGGGCGCGAGCGCGCTGGCGATCGTCGCCTGTTCCATCTCTGCTGCGGCGATTGCGGGTATGCTTTACGCGGCGCTGCTGGCCTTTGCCTCAATCAATCTCAGCGCGGATCAGACTATCGGCGGCACGGCCCTGAACATGCTGGCAACCGCTCTGGCGATGGTTATCGCCAAGGGCTTCAATGGCTCCGCTTCCGCGAAGCTGGACTACAGCAACCGCGCGTTTGTCTACGAATTCGGTCCGTTGACGGTGAACGTCTTCCTGTTCATCGGCGTCGTCATTTTGATCCTGAGTTATGTGATCCTCTACAAGACGCGCCTTGGTCTGCGCCTTCGCGCGTGCGGCGAGCATCCGCAGGCTGCGGACAGCGTCGGCATCAATGTCTACAAGATGCGCTACATCGGCGTGCTGATCTCCGGCGCGCTGGGCGGCATTGGCGGCATGGCGTACATCATCCCGTCCGTTTCCAGCTGGAATTTTGAGGTCGGCGTCTCCGGTGCGGGCTTCCTTGCTCTGGCGGTTATGATCTTCGGTCAGTGGAAGCCGCTGCGCATCTTCTTCGCAGCGATGTTCTTTGCGCTCTTTAAGTCCCTGGCCAATATCGCCAGCTCTATTCCGGTCATGGCGGCGCTTGGCTGGACGCAGAACATGTACAACATGATTCCGTTTATCGCCTCAATGATCATCCTTGCCTTCACCAGCAAGAAGTCCCGCGCGCCCAAGGCAGAGGGTATTCCCTACGACAAGGGAAGCCGGTAAGAGAAGAATAAGAATAGGAGCCATCCGCAAGGATGGCTCCTTTGTTTGCAAGAGGGATAGAATGCTGCGTAAGCAAAAGAACGAAAGAATGCTTAAAGAGTAGTATTCGCGCCCGATGGCTCCCTCAGTCAGCTGCGCTGACAGCTCCCTC
>CAZACE010000477.1:0-1524 GCA_964483255.1 uncultured Oscillospiraceae bacterium | reverse complement strand
TCCGGTGCTTTCAACCGGAAACTGGTGCGGTTAATGATGGAATCGCCCAGCACCAGGAACGCAGGCAATACAAACAGAACCAGAATGATGGAAATGATCGTACCGCGGCCCAGACAAGCACCCATAATGGAAACCACCGGCTGCGCAGACAGATTGCCGATCAGCATGCCTGCCGAAGCCATGATCGTACCGGAGGTAAATACCGTGGGAAATGCCGCGTTCAGCGCATGGACGATTGCTTCCTTATGGGGCATATGTGCCTTCAGCTCCTGATAATGGCTGGAGATCACGATCGCATAGTCGATATTCGCACCCATCATGACCGCATTCACGATCAGATATCCCAGGAAATACAGAGGCTCGCCTGTCAAAGTTGGGAAGGAGAAATTGATCCAGATACTGCCCTGAATTACAATGATCAGCAGAATTGGCAGACCGACCGACTGGAATGTAAACAGCAGTACCACAATCACAAAGAATACGGACAGCAGAGAGATGATCAGATTATCCGTACTGAAGGAGGAAGAAAGATCACGGGAACTGGTGGAGTTACCGACAATATAATAATCGTCATCATAATACTTGCCGATGATATCGCGCATTTCCTGCAGGAACGCATAGGTCTCTTCTCCCTCCTCCGGCAGATTCAGGTATACTACTATTCGGCTGTAGGAGCCGCTCTGCATCTGTGCCTGGGCCATTTCCAGCTGAGAGAACAGGTCTGTCACCATAGCTGCATCCTCGCCGTCGAGGTTGATATTATGGGCCTGCATTTGATCTTTCAGATAGATGAACATGTCAAACAGCGGAACCTGATATTCCTCGATGCCGCCAAGTATCTGTCCGAATTCGTTATGTTCCGTGGCATAGACCGTGTAGAGCAGCTCAACCACTTCATAATCCAGCCCCACAAGTTCAGAAAGTTCACGGGGATTCAGCGCATCCGTCAGCTTATAGCCGTCCATTGCCTCAATACCGGAAAGACCCATTGTGCTTTTCACTTCCGGCTGCTCGCCAAACTCCTGCAAAATGTGTGCTTCCGCTTCATAATCGCCGCTGGGTACCAGCACGGCAACCATATTGCTGATGCCAAAGGTGTCCTTGATCTCAAAGTAGGCCGTCTGACGGTCCGTCATCTTTGCGGTCTTCAGGTCGTTATAGCTGTATGTGTAGGGACACTGGCTGGAAAGCCAGAAAGCGCCGCCCAAGATCAGCACGAACAAAATCGGCACAACACGGCGGGTCTTCACCGCAAATTTACCGGCAAAGGTGATATTCGGCAGTAATTTTTTGTGACGGGTCTTGTCAATAAGAGGAGAAAACAGGACAAGCAGTCCCGGCATCAGGGGAAACACAGACAGAAGGCTCAGCAGAATCGCCTTGATCAGCACGACAGCCAGATCCAGACCGATGCCAAACTCCATAAAGCCCAACGCGGCAAGGCCGCTGACGGTGGTCATGGAAGAACCGCCGATCTCAGGAATTGCTTTGCTGAGGGCCGTGATCGCGGATTCCCTTGCCCCC
>CAZACE010000476.1:0-1532 GCA_964483255.1 uncultured Oscillospiraceae bacterium | reverse complement strand
ACGACGAGACCGGCTCCATCGGCAAGCGCTATCGCCGTCAGGACGAGATCGGTACCCCGTACTGCATCACCGTTGACTTCGATACCCAGGAGACCGGCATCGTGACCGTCCGCGACCGCGATACCATGGAGCAGGAGAAGGTTCACATCGACGATCTGGTTGCGTATATGGCCAAGAAGATCGAATACTGATTTTACGAAAGCTGTCGGGCGCAAAATCTGCCCTGCAGCTTTCTTTTTCCGCATCAGATACCGAGGAGGTGGAATGTATCCCCATGTTTGAAACGCTGCTGCGCGAATTGACGCTGATTATGGCACGGGTGCATGATCTGCTTATGCATGTCAACGATGGTTTTGAGCTGAGCCTGGGTGACAAGGACTGGCATTTTATCATCATGGCGGCGCTTGCAATGATGCTGTTTTTTGCGGTGCATGCCATATTCACCCGTCTGGCCAAATGGAGTATCACCGCGATATCGTTCATCTATGTCTTTACGATTATGACGGTGCTGGGCTTTGCCATTGAGATCGGCCAGCGCATCTCCGGAACGGGCGAGATGGATTTTGCAGATATCGTTGCAGGGCTGTACGGCGTGCTGGCCTTCTTTGCGGTGTATACGGCATACCGGCTGTTTGTCTTGGCCGCAGCTGCCGTGCTGAGAAGATGGAAGCCGAAAAAGAGGTAAAGATGGGAACAAATGTTCTTGATATTTTCGGAGAATGTGATATAATGAAGCCGCGCAGGGGAAATTTGGACGAGCGACCTGCGCGGCTTTTTCTTGTATTTGCGATTCGGTCATGATACAATAAAATCGTATATTTGTGTACATCACAGAATCGTTTGAATATAAAGGAGAAATTTCTTTGGCAACGACAGTTGGACTCATTTCCCTGGGCTGCAGCAAAAACCGTGTGGACTCCGAGCAGGCGCTCGGCTTCCTCAGGGATCGCGGCTACCAGATTGTGGCTGACCCGGCCAAGGCCGAGGTCATTATCGTCAATACCTGCGGCTTCATCCAGCCGGCGAAAGAAGAGGCCATTTCCACCATCTTTGAGATGGCGGAATACAAGCAGACCGGAAAGTGCCGCCTGCTGGTGGCGACGGGCTGCTTTGCCCAGCGGTATCCGGAGGCGATCGAAGCGGAGATGCCCGAGGTCGACGTGATCATGGGCGTCAACGAATACGAGAAGCTGGACAAGGCGATTCAGGAGGCGACCGCCGGCGCGAGGCCTGTGTATGTCGATGACGACGGACAGTTCTTCGAGTTCGGCCGCGTGCTGACCACGCCCAAGTACAGCGCGTATATCCGCATCGGCGAGGGCTGCGACAACTGCTGCTCGTACTGCGCGATTCCGATGATCCGCGGCGGCTACCGCAGCCGCCCGAAGGCGGATATCATCGCCGAGGTGAAGCGCCTTGTTTCCGAGGGCGTGAAGGAATTCACGCTCATCGCGCAAGATACCACCCGCTACGGCACGGACCTGGGCGGTCCCAGCAAGCTGCCGGAGCTGATCGAAGAGGTTGCGGCGATT
>CAZACE010000475.1:0-1538 GCA_964483255.1 uncultured Oscillospiraceae bacterium | reverse complement strand
ACGCTGGGCTGCCGCCCAGACCTGCTTGAGGGATTTCATCCCTCAAACTCCCTTCTATGCTTCGCGCGATAAAAACTAGTTTTGAAAGAATAAGAGACCGGAAAAAATCCGGTCTCTTTCTTTTTAGATGAATCCGAGGAGTTTCACAGTGGCAAACGCCATCACCGCGATGCTCAGCACAGCGCCGACCGGCGCGCTCACCCGAAAGGCGATATGCTTCGTCTTATGGCGGAACGTGCGCATCGCAAGCCACGCGCCCACGCCGCCCAGCAGATATGTGCCGGCAAGCAGCGTCTTTTCAGGAATGCGCCATGCGCCCTTTTTTGCGCGGCGCTTATCGACGCCATAGAGCGCAAAGACGATCAGGTTCATGATCAGCCAGACGGTCCAGAGGAACGCAAGCGTCACGCGTCCTCTCCCTCGATGGTCACGTTGTCGCTCTCTTCGGCAGGCAGGGTCTGCTCCTCTTCGGCAGTTTCAGCAGCATTCTCCTGCGCTTCGTCCGCATCCTTCACCTCATCCTCAAAGGAAGAGGGCAGCTGATTGGGCGCCAGAACTGCCATGAACTCGATGCCGGTGATGGTTTCCTTCTCCAGCAGAATCTTGGCCAGCTCATGCAGCTTATCCTTATTATCGGTCAGAATCTGCATCGCGCGCTCATAACAGGAAGCGATGATCTGCTTGACCTCCACGTCGATGCGCGCCGCCGTCTGATCGGAGCAGACAAGCATCGCGTCGCCGGTCACATACTGGCCGCTCTGCGTTTCCAGCGCCATCATGCCGAACGTATCGCTCATGCCCAGGCGCGTGATCATCGCGCGGGCAAGCTTGGTCGCCTGCTCGATATCGTTGCTCGCGCCGCTGGTGATCCGGCCGAATACCAGCGCTTCCGCCGCGCGACCGCCGCAATAGGTCGTGATCTTGTCCAGAATCTGCTCACGGGTCATCAGCAGGCGCTCTTCCTCGTCCACCTGCATGGTATAGCCCAGCGCACCGCTGGTTCGCGGCACGATGGTGATCTTCTGCACAGGCGCAGCATTCTCCAGCTTCGCCGCGACGAGCGCATGGCCGATCTCATGATAGGAGACGGTCAGCTTATCGCGCTGGGAAACCACGGCATTCTTGCGCTGATATCCCGCGATGACGGTCTCGATCGCCTCTTCCAGATCGCGCTGGGAGACGGCCTTTCGGCCCGCCTTAACGGCGGCAATCGCGCCTTCGTTGATGATGTTCGCCAGTTCCGCGCCGGAGCAGCCGCTCGTCGAGCGGGCAATCTGCGTATAATCGATGTTCGGCTCGGTCTTAACTTCCTTCGCATGCACGCGCAGGATCGCCTCGCGGCCAGCCAGATCCGGCAGCTCCACCGGGATGCGGCGGTCAAATCGACCCGGACGCAGCAGCGCCTTGTCCAGAATCTCCGGCCTGTTGGTCGCCGCCAGAATGACAACGCCCTTGCCCGCGTCAAAGCCGTCCATTTCAGTCAGCAGCTGGTTCAGGGTCTGCTCGCGCTCGTCGTTGCCGCCCATGCCATGCGCATC
>CAZACE010000474.1:0-1564 GCA_964483255.1 uncultured Oscillospiraceae bacterium | reverse complement strand
GTGGATACCGACGTCATCATCCCCGCGCGCTATCTCAATACGCCAAACGCAAACGAGCTGGCGCTGCACTGCATGGAGGACATCGATGCGCAGTTTGTACATCAGGTTCAGCCGGGCGACGTCATGGTTGCCGGATGGAATTTCGGCTGCGGCTCCTCGCGCGAGCATGCACCGCTGGTGATCAAGACCTGCGGCTGCGGCTGCGTGATCGCTAAGAGCTTCGCGCGCATTTTCTATCGCAATGCGATCAACATCGGCCTGGCAATTCTGGAATGCGAGCAGGCGGCGGACGAAATCCAGGCGGGCGATCAGGTTTCGGTCGATTTTGACACCGGCGTGATCAACGATATTACCACCGGCAAAACGTATCAGGCGCAGCCCTTCCCGTCGTTCATTCAGAATATCATCCGCAGCGGCGGCCTGCTCAAGTCCCTGAAAGAAGGTGCTGGCCATGCATAAGCATATCGCAGTCATCCGCGGCGACGGCATCGGCCCGGAAATTGTCGAGCAGGCGCTGCGCGTACTGGATCGGATTGCCGAGATCTACGGCCATACGTTCACCTATACGGATGTGGACATGGGTGGCTGCGCGATCGACAAATGGGGCGATCCGCTGCCGGAAACAGAACTCAAAAAGTGCCTTGAAAGCGACAGCGTGCTGCTGGGCGCAGTCGGCGGAACCAAGTGGAACGACGTACCGGGACATATGCGCCCGGAGAAGGGGCTTTTGCGCCTGCGCGCGGGCATGGGTGTGTATTCCAACAACCGCCCGGCAAAGATCTGGCCGCAGCTGGCAAGCGCTTCACCTCTGAAGAAAGAGATTGTCGACAAGGGGATTGACTTCATCATCGTGCGCGAGCTCATCGGCGGCATTTACTTTGGCAGCCATACCACTGAGGATGTGGATGGAATCCCTACCGCAAGGGACGTGCTCACCTATGACGAAAAGGAGATTGAGCGCATCGGTCGGATTGGTTTTGAAACGGCGCGAAAGCGTGGCAAGCGCCTGTGCTCCGTGGAAAAGAGCAACGTGCTCGATTCCAGTCGCCTGTGGAAGAAGGTCATGCACCGTCTCTCGGGCGAATACCCCAATGTGGAGCTTACTGATATGCTCGTGGACAACTGCGCCATGCAGATCGTGAAGAATCCCGCGCAGTTTGACGTGATCGTGACCGAGAACATGTTCGGCGATATCCTCTCCGACGAGGCCTCTATGATCACCGGTTCCATCGGCATGATTCCATCCTCGAGCCTCGGCGCGTCCTCCTGCGGTCTGTATGAGCCGATCCATGGCTCTGCACCGGATATTGCGGGCATGGATATCGCCAACCCCGTTGGAACAATTCTCTCCGCCGCAATGATGCTGCGCTACAGCTTTGATATGCCGGACGAAGCTGACGCCATTGAGCACGCCGTAGCGAAATATCTGGATGCCGGATACCGCACGGCGGACATCATGAGCAAAGGTATGACGCAGGTTGGATGTGCACAGTGCGGCAGGATTATTGTAGATTATCTGAAAAAGCAGGGCTGATGCAGATTTAGAAAATACCCGAAAGAAATT
>CAZACE010000473.1:0-1566 GCA_964483255.1 uncultured Oscillospiraceae bacterium | reverse complement strand
CCAACTTGAAAAGAGCAAAAAGTATCACGACATGGGCGCGGACGGTCTGCTGCTGATTTCGCCCTATTACAACAAGGCGAACGACGAGGGCATGTACCGCCACTTTGCGGCGGTGGCCGACACGATCGATACGCCGATCATCCTTTACAATGTGCCGGGCCGCACCGGCTGCGCCATTTCCCCGTCGGTTGTCGCGCGCCTTGCCGCGCATCCGAATATCGCGGGCATCAAGGAAGCCAGCGGTAATATGAGTTACGCGACGCAAATCGCGCACCTGATTAGCGAGGATTTCTGCATGTTCTCCGGCAACGACGACATCATCCTGCCGATGATGAGCCTCGGCGCGTGCGGCGTGATCTCCGTCTGGGCGAACATCTGCCCGAAGCAGTGCCACGATCTGGTGGCGGCGTTTCATGCCGGCGACATTGCGAAGGCACGTGAGCTGCAGCTGAAGTATCTCAACCTGATCAACACGCTCTTCTGCGAGGTGAACCCGATTCCTGTGAAGGAAGCGATGAACCAGATGGGCATGGGCGTGGGCGGCTATCGCCTGCCGCTGTGCGAAATCTCCGAGAGCGGCCGGGAGACGGTCCGCCGTGCGCTGGAGGTGCTCAGGTGAAGCTGGCAATCATTGGCAACGGCCGCATGGGTCAGATGATCAAGAGCGTATGCGGCGATGCATTTGAGGTCGCGGGTTTTGTGGGACCGGGCGACTGCGCGCATCCGGACGAGATTGCAGACGCGCAGGTGATGATCGATTTTTCCTATCCGGGCAATCTGGAAAATGTGCTTGCCAGCGCCGTGAAGAGAAAGCTGCCGCTGGTGATCGGCACGACGGGCTTGTCGGGCGAGCAGGGCGACGCCATCCGCGCGGCGAGCGACATGATCCCCATCGTCTGGGCGAACAATTTCTCCACCGGGGTGACGGTGCTTGCGCGCCTTGCGCGCATGGCGGCCGAGGCGCTGGGCGAAGACTTTGACATCGAGATCACCGAGACGCACCACAATAAAAAAGAAGACGCGCCCAGCGGCACGGCGAAGATGCTGCTTAGCGCCGTCGATCCGCACGGGGAATATGCTGTGGTGAATGGCCGCGAGGGCAGGCCGGGCAAGCGAGGCCGGGAAATCGGTATGCATGCACTGCGCGGCGGCACGGTCGCCGGGGCGCACAGCGTATATTTCTTCGGCGGGATGGAAGAGATTGAGCTGCGCCACAGGGCGGACAGCCGCGAGATCTTCGCCCGGGGCGCGCTGCGGGCGGCGCAGTTTGCCGCGAAGGCGAAGCCGGGTCTGTACGATATGGAAGACGTACTTTTTGGAGGTAAGTGACATGGACGCTTATGAAATTATCGAAGCTATCCGCAGCGCGAAGAAAAAGACCCCGGTGAAGGCCTATATTAAGAGCGCCAAGCCGCTCAGCTTTGAAAACTGCCATGTATTCACCGGCACGGACATGGTCGTCATCGGCGATTATGCCGACATCGAGCCGGTGCTTGCGGCCAATCAGGATGCGATTGAGGATATCGTGATCGAAGACGACCGCGGCAAGAGCGCGCTGCCGCTGCT
>CAZACE010000472.1:0-1574 GCA_964483255.1 uncultured Oscillospiraceae bacterium | reverse complement strand
GCCCAGCAGCTTTACCAGCTCCGGATGGATGCTGTGCAGGTTGGTCTCGAAGATCGCCTGTTCGCCGGTCTCTCGGATCTGGTTGTCTACCTCGCGGCGGGCCTTTTCAACCATTTCCTCAATGCGGGCCGGATGGATACGGCCGTCGGCAATGAGCTTCTCCAGCGCGATACGCGCGATCTCGCGGCGAACCGGATCAAACGCGGAGACGATAACCGCCTCGGGCGTGTCGTCGATGATCAGATCGACGCCGGTCGCGGTTTCCAGCGTGCGGATGTTGCGGCCCTCGCGGCCGATGATGCGGCCCTTCATGTCCTCATTGGGCAGGGAAACCACAGAAACGGTCGTCTCGGCGACGTGATCGGAAGCGCAGCGCTGAATCGCCATTGCGACGATGTTGCGCGCCTTCTTCTCGGCGTCATTCTTGGCATTCTGCTCGATTTCGCGAACGAGAACACCGGCGTCGTGGAAGGCTTCCTTCTGGATGCGCTGGACAATCATGTCCTTCGCCTCATCCTGGGTCATCTTGGCCACACGCTCCAGCTCCACGCGGCGCTTCTCTTCCAGCTCCTTCATGGCCTGTTCGGAGGTTTCCGCCGCGGCCTTCTGGCGGGCGGTGTATTCCTGTGCCTCCTGGGTCAGGCGGTCGAGCTCATGCTGCTTGCGCTCGAGCGTCGTCTCGCGGGCGTCCAGGTTGTCTGCCTTCTTGTCGAGGGTCTCCTCGCGCTGGGCCAGGCGGCGCTCGCTGCGCTGAACCTCGGCGCGGCGATCGCGAACCTCACGGTCCAGCTCATTCTTCAGGCGGATAACCTCTTCCTTGGCCTCAAGAATGCTTTCCTTCTTTTTCTCCTCCGCACGGCGCTGTGCGTCGTCCAGCAGGTTACGGGCATATTCTTCCGTGCGGCCGATCTTCTTTTCCTGAATGTTCTTGCGATAGATATAGCCAATTGCCAAGCCGGCAAGCAGGGCAATCAGAACGGACAAAATGGTAACAAAAATCGCCAACCGATCTCACACTCCTTTTCGACATACTCTCATAATCTCAATCAAGCGGTCAAAAGTGTGAAGGGTTGACGATACGGCCATCACATAGGCACACAAAACAACCGGATATACAATACCCGCCGCCTTACGGGCATACACAGTCCACCGAAGGCACGCAAAAAACGCTATCCGTCTATTGAATTTCATGTATCAAACGGGCAAAAACCCCGCTGTATGCTCTGGCGCGCGCACAATCCCTGCACACGCTTTCACTTTGACTGATTCTATTTTAACGGCGAATACCCCGCATGTCAAGACCATCTGACATTGAGATGGAATTTTTGTGACAATTCTGCGAATTATCGCACCAATTTGGGACGCAAAAAGGGCTCCAGCGAATGCTGAAGCCCATAAGTATTCAAAAAGATTAATCCTCGTCGTCCGTGAGATCGGCCTTGTGCGCCTCGATGATCTTCGCAGCGATGACCTGCGGCACTTCCTCATAGCGCTCGAAGGACATCTTGTAGAAGCCCCTCGCCTGCGTCATGGAGCGCAGATCGGTCGCGTACTTGAACATTTCAGCCTGCGGC
>CAZACE010000471.1:0-1574 GCA_964483255.1 uncultured Oscillospiraceae bacterium | reverse complement strand
GCCGCCCAAACCCGCCTGGGGATTTCATCCCCAGACCCCTTCTTCGCTTCGCGGCGGCTAAAACAGTTGTCATCATTTTCAAATTATGGTATGCTGAGCGGGACGAAAGATGACACGCAGGGCAAAATCTGTCCTGCAGCGAAAGAAGGAATCCGGATGGATACGTCAATCCTCTCCGCGCTGTTTATGATTGCGCCGGATCTGATGCAGGAGATTGAGCTGCGCACGCTGGTGCTCGAGCGCGTGGCGGTGCTGGAGCCCATCGGCCGGCGCGCGCTTGCGCAGAGACTGCAGCTGCCGGAGCGCGAGGTGCGCTCTGCGGCGGATGCGCTGCGCGCTTCGGGCTGCATCGCGCTCAGCGCAGCCGGCATGGAGCTCACCGATTACGGCCGTACGCTGGTGGATACGGCGCGCGCCGTCAGCCGAGGCAGAAGGTCGCTTTCCTCGATGGAATTAACGCTTGCGCATAAGCTGGATGTGGAGCGCGTGTGCGTGGTGCGCGGCGATGCGGATACGGACGAGGGCGTGCTTCTGGAAGCGGCGCAGGCGGCCGCACGGCAGATCCGCTTCCTTTTGCAGGATGCGCAGGTGCTGGCCGTGTCCGGCGGGCGCACAATGCGCCTGACTGCGGAGGCGATATCGCTCGCCGCGCCGATGGACATTACCGTCGTGCCGGCGCAGGGCGGCATGGGCGGCGCGATGGATATTCAGGCGAATGTGCTCGCAGAAATATTCGCCAGAAATCTGGGCGGTCAGCACAGACTCTTGCATTTGCCGGAGGGCATCTCCGCGCAGGCGGCGCAGGAGCTTTGCGCCATCGCGCAGATTCGCGAGACGATGGAGCTGCTTCGCCATGCGGATGTGCTGCTCTACGGCGTCTCCCATGCGCAGGAGCTCTCTCGCGAGCGCGGCTTCGGCGCTGTGGAGCGCGAGGCGCTGGAGAAAACCGGCGCGATCGCGGAGGCGCTGGGCTTCTGTTTCAACAGCCAGGGCGCCATGGTCTCCAGCCGCTCGGCGATTGCGCTTCGCGCGGCAGACCTGGGCCGCAGGACGAAAACGGCGGCTGTCGCCGTGGGCGCGCGCAAGGCGGAGGCGATCATCGCCGTTTGCATGCATCATCCGCATAAGCTGCTGGTCACCGATGAGGGCGCTGCGCTGCGGATCATGGAGCTTTTGCGCGTATGAGCCGTGCATTTTGCGTGAATGATTTGTCAAGTGTTTGACAAGGACGGGAAAAGGTGTTATAGTATGGATGATCTGTGGACATTTGTCCCGCAGATCAGAAAGCGAGTAAAGCCCGGCATTTTCCGGCGCTTTCACGGCGCGCGCAGATTCCCGATACGCGCGTCGGTCATACACAATCGGGAGAATGTTCATAGACTGAATGGAGGAATACCCCATGGCGAAAATGACTGTTGAAGACATCAAGGTCTCTGGCAAGAAAGTGCTCGTGCGCTGCGACTTCAACGTCCCCATGAAGGACGGCAAGATCACCAACGACAAGCGTATCGTTGCGGCTCTGCCGACCATCAAGAAGCTGATCGCGGACGGCGGCAAGGTCATCCTGTGCAGCC
>CAZACE010000470.1:0-1581 GCA_964483255.1 uncultured Oscillospiraceae bacterium | reverse complement strand
ACGCCCTTGTTCATGATGATGATGTTGTCGGAGATCGCCATCGCCTCCGCCTGATCGTGCGTAACATAGACCGCCGTGATGCCCAGTGCCTGCTGGATGCGGCGGATCTCAGTGCGCATGGATACGCGCAGCTTCGCGTCCAGGTTGGAAAGCGGCTCATCAAACAGCAGTACGCCCGGCTCTACAACCATCGCGCGCGCCAAAGCAACGCGCTGCTGCTGGCCGCCGGAGAGCTGGTTGGTCATGCGGCCTTCCATGCCCGTGAGCTCTACCAGTTCCAGGATCTTCGCCACACGCTCGTCCATTTCTTTTTTCGGCACCTTGCGCAGCTTCAGGCCGTAGGCCACGTTGTCGTATACGTTGTAGTGCGGGAAGAGCGCATAGCTCTGGAACACCATCGCCGTGTCGCGCTTGTTGGGCGTCAGCGCATTGATCGCCTCGTCGCCCAGATAGATTTCACCCGCATCCGGGCTTTCAAAGCCCGCGATCATGCGCAGCGTGGTCGTCTTGCCGCATCCGCTGGGACCCAGCAGCGTCACAAAGCTGCCCGGCTCAATGGTAAGCGATACGTCATTGACCGCATAGAATTCCTTGCCCGTCTTGGGATCGTTGTAGATCTTGGAAATATGCTCAAGGCGAACGCCTTTCTTTTCCTTGTTTGCCATGGCCTTAGTCCTCCTTCGCCTTCAAGGCTTTGCTGGTGCCGAAGTGCCTGATCACCCAGTTCATGACCACAATCGCCGCATAGACAATCGCAATCAGGATCGTCGCATACGCGCAGGCCACGCCGTACGCGCCCTTCTCGGCAAACTCATTGATCCGGCAGGTGATAAGCAGATAGCGCGGGGTCACCAGCAGGATGATCGCGCTGATGGCGGTAATCGAGCGCACGAACGTCGTTACCAGGCCGCTCAGGAACGAATCCTTGATTAGCGGCAGCGTCACCGTCATGAATACCTTCGCGCTGCCCGCGCCCAGATCGTAGGCCGATTCCTCGATCGATTTGTCAATCTGGCGCAGCGCGGAGATACCGCTTCGCGTGCCGACCGGCAGCGAACGCACCACGAAAACGATCACCAGAATCACGCCCGTGCCATAGATGCCCTGCATCAGGCCCGTGCGGAAAATGCCGCCCGCGAAGCCGCGGATGAAGCCAACGCCCAGCACTGTGCCCGGCACGGCCATCGCCAGCATGGACACGAACTCGATGAAGCCCTTTGCCTTGAATTTCTTCTTGACCACCAGATAGGAGATGATCATCGAGAGGATCGCCGTGATCGGCGAGGCGATCAGCGAGAGGATAAAGCTGTCGGCAAATGCCTTGAAGCCGTCATCGCGGAAGAGCTGTTGGAACCATTTAAGGCTGAGACTGTAATCGCGGCCCCAGAGCTTGAACAGCGCGCCAAACGGAATGGCAATGTACATCAGGATCACGAACGCGGAGAGCGCCGAGCAGATCGCCGTCAGCGGCACGCGCACGCTCTTGTCGTCAATCAGCGCGCGGGCGCGGCTGGCCTTGCCGGTCAGCGTCGCGGCGGTCTTCGCCTCCAGATAGTATTTCTGAATCAGGAACAGCACCAG
>CAZACE010000469.1:0-1581 GCA_964483255.1 uncultured Oscillospiraceae bacterium | reverse complement strand
GTAATCCTTCTGGTTCTGCTCGATCTGCTTGCGCACGCGGGCCTGAACCTTCTTCTCCACGCCAGCCAGTTCCGTTTCCCGAATCAGCGTCGCGCAGATGCTTTCAAGCCTTGTCAGATCGTCAAGCTCCTCGAGCACCTGCTGACGGTCTTCCAGTTTCTGCAGCACGTTGGCCGCGATCATATCCGCCAACTGACCCGGGCTGTCCATTTCCATCACCGACTGCGCCGTCTCCTGGGAGATGCGTCCGCTCATCTTGCAGTAATCTTCGAAATAATGGCGGGCCGTGCGCAGCAGCGCGTCGGTTTCAATCGAAGCCGGGATATTCTGCTCCAGCAGTTCGTCAAGCGCGCCCTCAAAGTACGGCTCTTCCTGCGTCACAGCGCGCAGAATCGCGCGGCTCTTGCCCTCCACAAGCAGGCGGATGTTGTCGCCCGGCAGCTTGATCACCTGCTTAATCGCAGCGATCGTGCCCACGTGATAGATATCGTCGATCGTCGGGTCATCCACATCGATGTCCCGCTGAGCGACGAGGAATATCCGCTGATCCTCCATCATGGCGCGCTCCAGCGCGGCAATGGATTTCTTTCTGCCGACGTCAAAGTGCAGCACCATATGCGGAAAGACCATCAGCCCGCGCAGCGGCAGCATCGGCAGGCTGACCGGCTGTGTTTTCTTCTTTGCTTTGGCCATGGCTTGTTCCTCCTTCAATGAGATACGTTAGGCTGGCGATCCGGAAATCTCGCATAGTCGCGTAAACGCTCCTTGCGATTTTCCATGCTTCGCCTCGCGCTTATAAAACACTTGTATCCAAGAATAGTATTATACCTGAATGATGCCCATTTTGCAACCGATACACCCTGACCAAGTCCACCCAGTGGACCATGGCCTGCGCTTCGCGCCTGAATGAACCCGTTTCGTTCGCGCATAAAGCGCTCCAAACTACATTTCACAAAAAAGCGAGGAACAATTCGTTCCCCGCTCTTGAAGATTTTATCAGGATACCGACGGCCTTCTGTCGCCCGCACCCTCGCGCCTGGCCTTGCCCGCGCCGATCTTGCGCTTGGGCTCGCCAGGGATGAGCGTCGGCTCGCTGCCGCCGCTGATCACGTCCTCGGTCACGATGACGCGCTCCACATCACAACGGCTGGGCAGCTCGAACATCGTGCCCATCAGCGCATCCTCGATGATGGCCTTCAGGCCGCGCGCGCCGCTCTTTCGGGCAATCGCCTTTTTGGCAATCGCCTCAAGCGCCGCATCCTCAAACTCAAGGTCAACACCATCGAGCTCGATGAGCTTCTTGTACTGCTTCACCAGCGCATTGCGCGGCTCGGTCAGGATACGCACGAGCGCCTCTTCATCCAGGCTGTCCAGCGTCACCAGAATCGGCAGACGGCCGACAAACTCCGGAATCAGGCCAAACTTGAGCAGATCCTCCGGACGGATGTCCGCGAGCACCTCGCCCACGTTCTTCTTCGTATCACGACTCTTCACCTCGGCGCCGAAGCCGATGGAACCCGCGCCATTGCGCTTTTCGATGATCTTGTCGATACCGTCGAACGCGCCGCCGCAGATGAACAG
>CAZACE010000468.1:0-1584 GCA_964483255.1 uncultured Oscillospiraceae bacterium | reverse complement strand
ATGATCATGGGCTTTGCGGATACATTCAAGGCGCTTTCCGATCCCGTGCGCCGCGAGATTCTGCTGCTG
Organism: uncultured Oscillospiraceae bacterium; assembly: GCA_964483255.1. GTDB lineage: Bacteria > Bacillota > Clostridia > Christensenellales > Aristaeellaceae > Ventricola. The sequence goes on along the minus strand of CAZACE010000468.1, from coordinate 1,515 downwards.
CTGAGGAAGGGCAGACTGTCCGCCGGGGAAATCGGCAGCCATTTTGACATGACCGGCGCAACAATTTCCTATCATCTGAGCATCCTCAAAAAGGCGGATCTCGTATTTGAAACGAGAGAAAAGAACTATATCTATTACGAGCTGAATACCTCTGTTGTGGAGGAGGTCATGCTCTGGCTCAGTCAGCTCAAGGGGGAGTGAATATGAAAAAGAATCTGTCTGATCTGTGGCGTGAGCATAAGATGCTGCTTGTGATCAGCAGCTGCGTGATCCTGCTGCAGACGCTGGTGGGCGTTGCGTTGTGGAATCAGCTGCCGGAGCAGATCGCCACGCACTTTGATTTCCATAATCAGCCCAACGGCTGGTCGAGCAAGGCATTCACGGTCTTCGGTATGCCGCTGATTTTGCTGGCGCTGCACTGGGGTTGCCTGCTTGTGAGCTGCTCGCCCAATCACCAAATGAAAAACTATAACGGCAAAATCAAGTATATACTCTTGTTTGTCACCCCAGCGACGGCGCTGCTGATGATGGTGATTTGCTATGGCTACGCGCTGGGCGATCAGCTCAATGTTAATCGGATGTCGCTGGTATTTGTCGGTCTGGTTTTTGCGGTGACGGGCAATTATCTGCCGAAGCTCCGCCGGAACTATACCACTGGTATCAAGCTGCCTTGGACGATGGCTGATGATGAAAACTGGAATAAGACCCACCGGATGGCTGCGCCTGTCTGGGTGATCTGTGGTCTGCTGATCATCATTATGGGTCTGATTGGGGAACCGACATGGATTGAACCTACAGCAATCGCGATCGCTGTGCTCCTGCCGACGGTCTATTCCTTCGCACTTCACCTCAAAAAGAAAAACTCATAAACCGAAAGGAGCGTCTCGCCTGAGACGCTCCTTTAAGTATAGCTTCTTTAAGCCGCCGCGAAGCGAAGAAGGGGTCCGGGGACTGGTCCCCGGGCGGGTCTGGGCGGCAGCCCAGCGTCCCCGCCGTCCCCATCGTCCCTGTCATCCCGCGAACTGCGCTTCGTGCAGCTCCTTGTAGAAGCCGCCCCTGGCGAGCAGCTCCTCGTGCGTGCCCTGCTCGATGACGCGGCCGTCGCGCATGACGAGGATCACGTCCGCGCTTTGGATTGTAGAAAGGCGGTGCGCAACGATGAAGGACGTGCGCCCCTGCATCATCTTTGCGAATGCATCCTGAATCTTCATCTCCGTGCGCGTATCGATGGAGGAGGTCGCTTCGTCCAGAATCAGCATCGGCGGCAGGCAGAGCATGACGCGCGCGATACACAAAAGCTGCTTCTGACCCTGAGAAAGCCCTTCGCCGTTTGCGCGGATGACGGTGTTGTAGCCGTCCGGCAGGCGGCGGATGAAGCCATGCGCGTGCGCGGCCTTCGCGGCGGCGATGACCTCCGCTTCTGTTGCGTCGGGCTTGCCCATGGCGATGTTCTCGCGGATCGTGCCGGCAGACAGCCATGTATCCTGGAGCACCATGCCGATGTTTTTGCGCAGC
>CAZACE010000467.1:0-1586 GCA_964483255.1 uncultured Oscillospiraceae bacterium | reverse complement strand
CTCCTTTAGATGGGACAAGGGTTACCGGGCTTCCACGCGCACCATGGCGTCGTATACCATGTCCGGCGCGCTGGGATAGGGGATATGCGCCATGTCGGGGCCGGTGGCGGCCTCGATCAGGGTACTTTCAAGCGAAGTGCGGTCAAGCGGCACGTTCATTTCAGCGAGAGTGACCGGCGTGCCAAGCGTCTTAAGGAAGTTTTGAAGCTCCTTGGCCTGCTGAGTTTGCCCGTCGAGCACCAGCTGAACCAGAGCGCCGTAGGCGACCAGATCGCCATGCAGGCAGTTTTCTTCCACATGGTCAAAAAGCTGCAGACCATAGCAGGTAGCGTGCGCGAGCGCGCAGTTGTAGTCATCATTGGCCATCAGGGAAACCAGACCGGCGGAGACGATGATCGAGCGCGCGCAGATTTCCATTGCAGGGCCGGCTTCGTGGCGAAGCACTTCGTCAAGCGCTTCGCGGCCGTATTGAAGGATCGGGCCGTAGCAGGTAGAGGAGAGCGCCACGCCGATGGCGGACATGTGATCCATGCCTTCGCCCAGCTTGTCGCCGCGCGCGGAGAATGTGCTCTCCAGATGCTTGGCCAGCGTATCGCCCATGCCTGCGCGGAAATACTTGTCCGGCGCATGGGCGGCAATCTCAAGATCGACCATCGTCAGCGCAGGCGGGCCATCAAAGAACATGAACCGGTCAAAGGGACCATCCTCGCGATAAACAACGGACAGCGCTGTGATCGGCGCGCAGTTGGATACCAGCGTCGGCAGGCTCACCAGCGGCAGCTGCATTGCGAATGCTACGCCTTTGGCGGTGTCAATCGCCTTACCGCCGCCCATACCCACGATGAAGTCCGGCTTCATCGGCGTGATTTCGGCGGTCAGGCGATCCATGGCTGTCTGTGTGCAGGCGCCGCCAAAGGGCAGCGCAGCAAGCAGCTCCATGTCCGTGCCTTTGAGCGCCTCGGTGAGGGAGGGAAGTCCCTTTTCCATGCCAGTAACGCCGCCGACCACGACGAATGTCTTGCCCAGCTCACGGCACAGCGCCGGGAAGCGGCCGTACACGCCGCGGCCGAAGAGGAATCGCGGCAGGGTGATGATGTCAGTTGTATACATTATTTGAGCAGCTCCGGAAGTTTGGCCAGGCGATCCAGCGCCTCATAGAGGGTCTCTTCACTGCGTGCGAAGTGCAGGCGGATCAGGTGATTGACGGGCTCGCGGAAGAAGCTGGAGCCCGGCACGGCGGCGACGCCGACATTGCGGATCATCCACTCGCAGAATTCCATGTCGCTTCGATTATGGAACATCATGCCCTCCTTCTGGAAATCGCTGATGTCCACCATCACGAAGTAGCTGCCCTGCGGCACGGTGTGCTTGAGGCCGATCTTGTCCAGACCATCGAGGAAGATCTGGCGCTTCTTCGTGTAGAGCTGGGTCACCTCATCGTAATAGCTCTGCGGGAACTCCAGACCCACAACGGCGGCTTCCTGCAGCGGAGATGCCGCGCCGACGGTCAGGAAAACATGCACCTTCTTGGCGTTTTCAATCACGTAGGCCGGGCCAATCAGATAGCCCAGACGCCAGCCGGTGAT
>CAZACE010000466.1:0-1604 GCA_964483255.1 uncultured Oscillospiraceae bacterium | reverse complement strand
CGACCTTCGCGCCGGCGTCATAGGCCTCAACGGCAGCGGCAACGCCCGCGCCGCCCGCGCCCAGGACAACAACATCGGTGGTGATTTCAATGGTCTGAGCCTCGCGGGCCTCGGCCTCGACAGCCTTCAGCGCCTGGGTGTCAGCGCCGGCAGCGGTCAGCGCTGCCTCGGCGGCGGTCAGGATCGCCTTGGAGGTGACAGTCGCGCCGGCGACGGTGTCCACCGCCAGGCTCTGCTTCTCCACGATCGCAGCCGGAACATTGGCAATCGCCGGATCGGACAGACCCGGGGTCTCATTCTGAGCGACGACCTCAACCTTCTCAATCGCATTCTCGGTGACGGTCACAGCGACCTTCACCATGCCCATCATGCCCTGCGCCTCAGCCTCATAGGTACCGGCGGTCATGGCCATCGCGCCGGTGGACACAATCAGCATCATCGCCAGCAGGAGGGCAAATACCTTCGTCTTCATAAACAAGTGACTCCTTTCGTTTCTCTTCTTCTTTCCTCAAAAAATGACCGCGGCAAATCAGGGATTGATTTTTTCTTCTCATTCAAGTACACTGTACTTATCCAGAGAATATCCCGCAGTTGCATTCTTTGTTACATTATACACTCTCAAGCGGCTTGAGAATCAAGCCGGATTTTTCCTGCTTGTTTATGAATTGTCAAACCGTGCAAAAGATCGTGATTCCGGAGGTTTTTGCATGAAGATATCCATCAGCGCGCTCTCCATCGCCTACGGCCTCACGCCAGAAGCTCTGCGTTATTACGAGGAAAAGGGTCTGCTCACGCCTGAGCGCACCTCCTCCGGCGGCTTCCGAAAGTTCTCCGTGGTGGATATCCAGATGCTGGGCATCATCAAGAGCCTGCAGCGCCAGGGCTTCTCGCTCGATGAAATCCGCCGGATCGTCAAAACCGGCCTGCCTCTTTCCGATCTGATCGCCATGATGGACAACAAGCGCGCCCAGCTGAGCGAGCAGATGGCAATGATCAATGCGATCCTCAACCGCCTGACCAACTGTACGGATCTTCTTCGCGATCACGAACGCCTGCTCATGCAGCCGCGCATTTGCCAGGGCTGCGCCGCTTATCTGGTGGATTTTGACTCCGTCGCCGCCCTGTGGGAGAGCGTGCCCAAGTCCCCACTTCTCAAGGATCTCATCGACGCGCTGCCCCTGTCCAGCTACTGCACCATCGTGCCTCTTGCCCGCCTTCGCGGCGAGGACACGCCCACGCGCACGGGCATCTGCGCGCCGGCGGAGTTTGCCACGCTCATCCATGCGGACTTTTCCCAGATGCGGATGAGCGCCGGTCCGCGCTCGGTGCGCATGCTCTTTGATCTGCAGCCGCCCGCGCGCGCAGCCATGTCGCCGGTGCTCACGACGATGCAGACCTATCTGAAAGAAAACAATCTCACCCCCGCTGCCGAGGGTTACACGCGCCAGTTCTCCTGGCATGTGGACAAGAGCGGCCAGCAGCGCCAGTTCTCCGAGCTGATCGTGCCGGTGCTCTGAAACCTCAAGCGGCTTTGCATTTTAGACACAGGGGGATATAATGCTGCGTAAGCAAAAGAACGAAAGAATGCTTAAAGAGTGGTTTTC
>CAZACE010000465.1:0-1615 GCA_964483255.1 uncultured Oscillospiraceae bacterium | reverse complement strand
ATCGCCTTGCCGTCGATGGTATATGCGCCGTCCGCCGGCAGGGTCAATCCCTCGCCCTTCAGATAGAACGAGGCGATATTTCCCTCGGCAAGCTCCTCCTCGCCGCTGAGCACGACCCAAACCGGATCATACCACTTGCCCGCTGTCGGGTTATCCACGCATACCAGCGCGCAGGCGCGGCCATCGTAATCGGTGAAAGCCATCACCTTGCCGCGGTAGATAAACTGCTTGCCGACATACTTCTCGGGCGCCCTTGCCAGATCGTCGTATTCCACAGCCTGCATCTTCTTGCGGAAAGCCGCAATGCCCTCGCGCAGCGTGAATTCACGCGTGAGCGTAATCGTGGTGGAATTCTCCTGATAGCCCTTGATCTTTGTGCGCAGGGTGAATGTCTCGGTGGATTCATCCTCGATGAACACGCGGATGGAGAAGTCGCCGTTCTTGTTCGCCTTCACGTTGGTGTTCATGCCTCTGCCGTTGATATAGACGGTGGCGTCCGGCTCCGTCTCGCCGCGAACCATCACATGGTCGCCGCTGAATACGGTGCTCTCCGGCGAGGTGATCACAATCTTCGCGATCGGCATTTCGTAGGTCACAGAAAGCATCGCCTCAGCCGTATCGGTCATCACGGCCAGCGTCTGCTCGCCCTCCTGAGGCAGCGTCACCTTCAGGGTAAAGCTTCCGTCCTTCTTGGCGGTCGCCTTGCCCAGATTTCTGTCGTCCACGCTCACGCGCACCTCGGCGGACGGATCCGTCACGCCGGAGACGGTGATCACGGGATCATTCGTATAAGACGGAACGCCGGTAATTTCCATCAGACCCTCGCTGGCGAGCACCTCGGCCACGCCGGGCGTAGGCACAGGTGTCGGCTCCGGGGTCGGGGTTGGCACGGGGGTGGGCACAGGCGTCGGATCGGACGCCGTGGAAAGCAGCTTCATGCCGGAAAGCACATCCGCCATGCGCGCGTCATCCGCTTCCTCCGGCGCGCGGCCGACGATCGTCTGCGTGATCATATACAAGCGACCCAGGTGCAGCATCGCGTAGCGCAGAGAATATACCGGCATGGACGCATACATCGCCGAGCTGGTCAGGCGCACGCAGACGGGCGTGGTCTCAGTAAGCTCCACGCTCTCATACAGGCCGCTCTCTTCAAAGAGCGCCTTGAACGCCGCCAGACGCTCGTCGGAGATCTTCTCCATGCGCTTCACATCCGCGAATTCGCCCGCATCCGTTACGCTCACAGCGATCTGTCCGCCATTGCCCGGGATAACCTCCATCACGATGCCGGAGGCTACGTAGCTGGCCAGGATAGCGTCCTTCGTGGTGCCGAGCGATGCGATCAGCGCCTCGTGCTCGTCCAGATTCGTCTGGGTGAGCACGGTTTCCTCGGCTTTCTGCGTATAGCGGAATCCCTCGTACGGGAAGACATACGTCGTCTCCTGCGCAAAGGCAGCGCCCGCTAAAAAGAGCAGCATCGCGCCCAGCAGCAGCGCCATCGCCCGTTTTTTCATGATAAAATCCCCCTTTGGGTTTTGTATTCACTTACGTAAATTTTATTATAACACACTGTCCTGTTCTTTTACAAGCAGATGCAGCGGCTTCCCGAGTAATTCCC
>CAZACE010000464.1:0-1624 GCA_964483255.1 uncultured Oscillospiraceae bacterium | reverse complement strand
GGATGGTCACGCCCTCACCCGCCTCAATGACCTCGTCCAGGCACTGCGTGATGAAGATGATCGCGATGCCCTTGGCGGCGATGGACTTCATCACGGAGAGCAGCTGCGCGGCCTCAGACTCGGTCAGAACCGCCGTCGGCTCATCGAACACCAGCAGCTTCACGCCGGTCTTGTCGATTTCGCGCGCGATCTCCACGAACTGCATGTAGCCGACCGGCAGACCGGCCACCATCGTATATTCATCAATAGACATGCCGACAGAGTCGAGCGCCTTGCGCGCATCCGCTGCCATGGTCTTCATGTCCAGAGTTTCCAGATTCTTGCCCAGAATGCGGGAGACAAAGTTGGGATGGCTGATTTCGCGGTTCAGCTTGATGTTTTCAGTAATGGTGAAGCCCGGCAGGAGCATGAACTCCTGATGGACCATGCCGATGCCCTTGAGCATCGCGTCATGCGGCGAGGCAATCGTGGTCTTCTGTCCGTCAATATAGACTTCGCCTTCAAAGCCGCCGGTAGCATGAATGACAGGCATGCCAAAAAGCACGTTCATCAGCGTGCTCTTGCCTGCGCCGTTTTCGCCCAGCAGAGCATGGATCTCGCCGGGGCGGACCTTCAGGGAGACGTTTGACAGCACCGTATTCTCACCATAGCGCTTGGTGATGTCTTTCATCTCCAGTACGTATTCCGCAGCCAAGTTTTTTCCTCCTTTTTCAAATTCATTTTAACCAACTGAAAGCCGACCCGCTTCAAAAACCGAAGCGGGTCGGCATTTTCAGCCTTTTGATTGTTCGCTCTTCAGATTACAGGTAATCGTTGAAGTCGACCGGTCCGAGCAGAACGGTGTAGAAGTTCTCGTAGGTGTTGCCCTCGACGTCGGTGTAGAACTTGACGACGGAACCCGGAGCAGCAGCCTCGAACATCGCCTTAACGGTGTCGGCGTCGTTCTTAGAGGTGACTTCGCCGTTGATGTAGGAGTAGGCATACTTGACGCCGGTCTCCAGGATGGACATGTTAACCGGAGTCGGCCAGGTGGAGAAGCGGCCCACAGCGTCATGCTCAGCCAGCTTCGCAGCGATCTGCTTCAGAGCGTCAGCGTCATCGCCGCCGACCTGCAGAGCCTCGAGGCCCAGGGCAGCCGGGAAGGCATGATACGGAGACGGGCAGCACGGCTGCGGATAGTAGGCATTGGCCTCAGCCAGAACGGCGGTCTGCAGAGCTTCCTGCATCGCGCAGTTGGTGGAGAAGAAGGCAACCTTCTTGCCCTCGAACTCCTTCATCTTCAGCGGCACATCCTCGAGGATGAACTGCTGAGCGCCAGCGGTGCCGGCGTCAGAAGTCGGGTCCGGAGCGGTGGCCTCAACATACTGGATGCCGAGGGCTTCGCAGTTGGCCTCGAACACAGCCTTGCGGGCCGCGATGGACTCGATGGCCAGGTGACGCGGGAAGGAGTAGTGGACGAAGACGTCGCACTCCCAGCCGGCAACGGTCTCGATGATGGTGTCGCCCTGGCCGATTTCGTCGGCGTAGAGCAGGATGTCAGCGGCCGCGCAGCTGGTCTTCGGGTCTTCCTGCGGCACGCCCATGATCAGCAGGATGTCGTCGCGCATTTCACGGATCTTGTTGA
>CAZACE010000463.1:0-1625 GCA_964483255.1 uncultured Oscillospiraceae bacterium | reverse complement strand
GCGCAGAATCTGCCGTCCACCGGCGACGAGAGCAACATGCTGCTCAGCCTGGCGATGCTGGCCATTTCCGGGGCTGTGCTGTTTGGTCTCAGGAAGAGAACTGCATAATGGCAATATCGGGTCCGCTTTCCGAAAGGGAAGCGGACTTTTCTCTTTGCGCGGGTTTATGCTAAAATTCAGAGAGAAGGAAAACCCGGAGAGGCGTGGCATAGCCTGATCGAAAGAACGCGCAATGCTTGCGGCGCTGCAAACGCCGTGGTCGCCGGGTGAAGGGCTGCTCTGCGCGCATTCGGACGACAAAAAAGGCGGGCATGCGGACATGCTCGCCGGGATCATGCGGGAACTTCGCGAAAGCGGGGAATGCGCTTTCCTTCGGGAGAATGCGGAATTTACCGCGCTGCCTGAGGATCATACGCCAGCCTGATATCGCCTTTTTTCACGTTCCTCCAGTCGAATACCCTTGTGAGTTCCTCGAGGCTTGCCGGTCTGTTTTCAGGAATGACGCCGGCGGAATACGCCAGCATACCCAGAATCTGCTCCGGGGTCATCGTTTGGCTCAGCGCTGTTAGATCCAGATCCTTGTCGCGCTTGGCCAGACGGCGGCCGTTTGCATCCATGAGAAGGGGAATGTGGAAGTAAGAAGGCGTTTGAAAGCCAAGCGTGCGCTGCATGTGCATCTGCCTCGGCGTGGAAAAGAGAATGTCCCTGCCGCGGACGATTTCATTCACGCCGCAGAGCGCGTCGTCGATGACGACCGCCAGCTGATAGCCAAACAGACCATCCGAGCGGCGGATGATGTAATCGCCGCTGCCTTTTTCAAGGTTTTCGCTTACTTGGCCGAAATGCCCGTCCACAAACGACAAAACCTCATCCGGCACGCGCATCCTCATGGCGGGGCTGCGCGTTTTGATTCTCCTTGCGATTTCCTCGGGTGCGAGGCCTGCGCAGGCGCGGCTGTAAATCGGCTCGTGATCGCCCAGATTCGGCGCGATGGCGGCATGCAGCTGCGCGCGCGTGCAGAAGCACGGATAGACAAGACCCATGCGCGTGAGCTCGTCAAAGTATTTCTGATAAATCTCTGTGCGTTCGCTCTGATAAAGCGGCGTTTCGTCCCAGTCAAAGCCGAGGAAGCGAAGATCCTCGATGCACTGATCGGAAAGCCGCTTCGGGCAGCGGGGCACGTCCAGATCCTCGATGCGAAGCAGAAATTTCCCGCCTTTGCTGCGCGCGGAAAGATAGGCGATCAGGCAGCAGAGCAGATTGCCCAGATGCAGCCGGCCGCTGGGCGTGGGCGCAAAGCGCCCGATGATCTGGCGGCTCATGCGTCCATCAGCGGATTGCGCATGCCGCTGGATTTCTTTTCGCCGTCGGGCATGATAAGTTCGAGCTCGAGCCGCTGAAAGTCGACCGATTCCGTGAAATGCTCCTTTGTAAAGGCGGTACGGCCAAATTTCTCGAATTCTCTGTTATGCTTGGGCAGCTGCAGCGGGCGCTGCACGTCGAAACGGCGGCAGATTTCAAGGAATGCTTCCTCAATATCGTCGTTTTCAATGGTCACCGTTTCCTGCTGCGCGATACGGTGTCCCTTGATGATGCGGCCCCACAGTCTGTTTTTGTCCATGTTT
>CAZACE010000462.1:0-1631 GCA_964483255.1 uncultured Oscillospiraceae bacterium | reverse complement strand
TCAATCCGGTCAACGGCAAGGACATCCCGATCTTCATCTCCGACTACGTTCTGGCGACCTATGGCACCGGCGCGATCATGGCCGTTCCGGCGCATGATACCCGCGACTGGGATTTTGCCACGAAGTTCGGTCTGCCGATCATCGAGGTTGTCGCCGGCGGCGAGGATGTGCAGAAGGCTGCTTATACCGATGTGGCCGAGGGTGTGCTCTGCAATTCCGGCTTCCTCAACGGCCTGTCCGTCGCCGAGGCGAAGAAGAGCATCACACAGTGGCTCACCGAGAACGGCGTGGGAGAGAAGAAGGTCAACTTCAAGCTGCGCGACTGGGTCTTCTCCCGTCAGCGTTATTGGGGCGAGCCGATCCCGCTGGTTTACTGCGAGAAGTGCGGCTGGGTGCCGGTTGAGGAGAAGGATCTGCCGGTGCTGCTGCCGGACGTGGACAACTATGAGCCGACCGATTCCGGCGAGTCTCCGCTGTCCAAGATCGATTCCTGGGTGAACACCACCTGCCCGTGCTGCGGCGGCGCCGCCAAGCGCGAAACCGACACCATGCCCCAGTGGGCAGGCTCCAGCTGGTATTTCCTGCGCTATGCCGATCCGCACTGCGATACCGACCTCGCCCGCTGGGACGAGCTCAAGTACTGGCTGCCGGTCGACTGGTACAACGGCGGCATGGAGCATACCACGCTGCATCTGCTCTACTCCCGCTTCTGGAATCTGTTCCTCTATGACATCGGCGCGATTCCGAACAAGGAAGCCTACAACAAGCGCACCAGCCACGGCATGATCCTGGGCACCAACGGCGAGAAGATGTCCAAGTCCCGCGGCAACGTCGTCAATCCGGACGAGACCATCGCCGAAATCGGCGCGGATGCGTTCCGTCTGTACGAGATGTTCATGGGCGCGTTCGACCAGGCGATTCCGTGGTCTACCGAGGGTGCGCGCGGCTGCCGCCGCTTCCTGGAGCGCGTGTGGCGCCTGCAGGAGATGCTCGTGGACGAAGAGGACGTGCGCAAGGAGATGGAAGTTGCGGTCAACGCGATGATCAAGAAGGTCTCCGACGACTTCGAGCGCATGAAGTTCAACACCGCCATCGCGGCGATGATGGCCTTTGTCAACGACGTCTATACCAACGGCAAGGTTACCCGCGGCGAGCTGAAGGCGCTGATGCTGTGCCTGAACCCGGTCGCCCCGCACATCACCGAGGAAATGTGGGAGGCCTGCGGCTTCGGCAATCCGATCTACACCCAGAAGTGGCCGCAGTACGACGAGAACAAGCTCGTTGCCGACGAGGTTGAAATCGCGGTACAGATCAAGGGCAAGGTGCGTGCGCGCATCATGGTGCCGGCGAGCCTCACGCAGGCCGACGGCGAGAAGCTGCTGGAGAATGAGACGGTGAAGAAGCTGGTCGGCGATGCAACCGTGCGCAAGCTGATCTTCGTTCCGGGCCGTCTGCTCAACATCGTTTGCTGATTTAAATGGAAGAACGCGAGTGCATGCCCGCGTTCTTTTTTGCTTTATAGGAAATTGCGTAAATAAAAAAAGCGTGATAAACTAGGGAATGAAAACAGAACGGCATAACAAAAGAGCGAATTGGGGAATTCGCGACGACGTTGTTATGAAGTTGTGTTG
>CAZACE010000461.1:0-1640 GCA_964483255.1 uncultured Oscillospiraceae bacterium | reverse complement strand
TCCGATTTTCTTTACCTTCCGCACATCGCTGACTGACGCGGCGGGCTGGGCGAAGGTGCTGGATAACTCCATCATCGGCTTCGATAATTTCCAGAAGCTCTTTGCCTTTGGCACGGACGTTTCCCGTTTCTTCTGGCAGTCCATCGGCAATACGGTCATTATCTGGATCTTTAACTTCATTCCGCAGATCGGCATGGCCCTGATTCTGGCCAGCTGGTTCACCGATACGCACCTCAAGCTCCGCTTCCAGGGCGCTTTTAAGGTGCTGATCTTCATGCCGAATATCATCACCGCGGCGACGATCGCGATGCTGTTCTTCTCGTTCTTCAATTATCCGATTGCGCCGATCAATACCATTTTGCAGCAGCTGGGTCTGCTGTCCTCTCCGTTTGAATTCTTCCGCTCTCCCACGGCGTCGCGAGGCCTGATCTCGCTGATCCAGTGGTGGATGTGGTATGGCAATACCATGATTATCATGATCGCCGGCATGCTGGGTATCAACCCCGTCCTCTTTGAGGCGGCGCTGGTGGATGGATGTACGTCCCGCCAGGTCTTCTGGAAGATCACGATGCCGCTGATCAAGCCCATTCTTCTGTATAATCTGGTCACCTCGCTCGTCGGCGGCTTGACCATGTTCGATATTCCGCACCTGATGACACAGGGCAACCCGAACTACACGACCAACACCGTCGCGCGCTTCATTTATCAGCAGGGCTTTGAGACGCCCAATAACTTCAATATTGCCAGCGCGGCCTCTGTCGTTCTGTTCATCATTATCGTCATCTGCTCGCTGATCCTCTCGCTGCTGATGCGCGATCGTGATGCGAAACCGAGGAAGAGGGGGGCATAAGAATGAAAAAGACGACGAGATTCATTTGCGCTCTTCTGCTGATCGTGACGGCTGCGCTGATGTTCATGCCGATTGCGACGTTTGAGGATAATTCTGCCGCGGCACTGCAGGAAGAAATCGACAAGCAGCAGGGACGCCTCGAAAGCGAGCAGGCCAAGCTGCAGCGATACATCGACCAGGGCAAGTCCCAGAATGACCTTGATAAACAGCAGACCAAGATCGACAAGCAGCAGGCGAAGGTTGACGAGCTTCTGGCCGAGCAGGTGGCGCTTGCCAGCCAGGCAGGGCAGAGCGGCCTCAAGTATGCGCTGCTGCCGGGCGAGCTGCCCGAGCAGATCGAGATCAACATGCAGGTCGTTAATGAGAATGGCGCGATCTATCCGACCGATTTTACCAATCTCTATGTGATTTCCAAGGCTGCCTGCGTGCTGCTGGTACTTGCTGCCGTGTTTGTGCTCCTGCCCAAGGGCGCGCCGGCCAGCAAGTTCTATACCTATTCCAGCTTCTGTAATCTCATCGCCATCCTGATGGCTGCGTACTGCATCATGCGCGTAAACGCCATTCCGGTCAAGCTTCCCTACGGCAATCCGCAGATGAACTGGACGCTGGCAGGCATTATACTGGTGCTGCCGGTTGTGGTGCTGATTATGAACTGCGCCTGCATCCTCAACAGCAAGCGTTCCATGATCTATGTGCTGTGCGTCTTCCTGTGCGTGCTGAGCATCATGCCCTTCTGGATCATGATCGTCAATGCGACGCGCAATTCCCAGCAGATTCAGGGCGGCGCTTC
>CAZACE010000460.1:0-1645 GCA_964483255.1 uncultured Oscillospiraceae bacterium | reverse complement strand
TCAACAAGAACAAAGAGGCGCTCTTTGCCGAGCCTATCTATATCAGCGGCATGGTCGATACCACGAGCGTGGAGGTCGCCATGCAGTATAACGACTCGTACTCGGAGAACATCCTCACCTTCGTCAACAATATCCACACGCCGGACGGCGGCACGCACATGGCCGGCTTCTCCATGGCCATCACCCGCGTGGTCAACGATTACGGCCGCAGGCACAACATCCTCAAGCCCAATGACGCCAACCTGAGCGGCGAGGATATCCGCGAGGGTATCGCGGCGATCGTCTCCGTCAAGCTGGAGGATCCGCAGTTTGAGAGCCAGACCAAATCCAAGCTGGGCAATAGCGAGGTTCGCACGATTGTCAATCAGCTCGTGGGCAAGCAGCTCACCGATTACCTCGAGGAGAATCCCAAGAACGCGAAGCTGATCCTGGACCGCTGCCTGGCGGCCTCCCGCGCGCGCGAGGCTGCGCGCAAGGCCCGCGAGGCGACCCATCGCAAGAGCGTACTCGAGTCCGCGAGCCTGCCGGGCAAACTGGCCGACTGCTCTGAGCGCGATCCCAAGAAGTGCGAGATCTACCTCGTCGAGGGCGACTCCGCTGGCGGCAGCGCAAAGATGGGCCGTAACAGCCGTTTCCAGGCGATTCTGCCGCTGCGCGGCAAAATCCTCAATGTCGAAAAGACCCGTCTGGATCGCGTGCTGGGCAACGAAGAGATCAAGGCGATGATCACGGCGTTCGGCTGCGGCGTGGGCGAGGATTTTGATATTTCCAAGCTGCGCTATGATCGCATCGTCTGTATGACGGATGCCGACGTTGACGGCGCGCATATCCGCATCCTGATGCTCACATTCTTCTATCGCTACATGCGTCCGCTCATCGAGCAGGGCCATGTCTACGCTGCGCAGCCGCCGCTGTATAAGGTCACCTATCAGAAGCAGGAGCGCTATTGCTACTCCGACGCCGAGCTGGAGAAGATCATGACCGAGATCGGCCGCGACAAGAAGCCTGAGGTTCAGCGCTATAAGGGTCTTGGTGAGATGAATGCCGAGCAGCTCTGGGATACCACCATGAACCCGGAGACCCGCACGATGCTGCGCGTGTCCGTCGAGGATGCGATTGCTGCGGACGAGATCATGAGCCTGCTGATGGGCGAGAAGGTTGAGCCGCGCCGCGAATTCATCGAGCAGAACTCCAAGCTCGTCGCTGATCTGGATATTTAAGAAAGGAGGAAGGACCTTTGGATTTCAAGGACAATCTGCCCGGCAATCTGACGGATATCGAGCGTATCCGCCCGATCGACCTGGAGCACGAGATGAAGACGTCCTTCATCTCCTATGCGATGGCGGTCATCATTTCCCGCGCGCTGCCCGATGTGCGCGACGGCCTCAAGCCGGTTCACCGCCGTATTCTCTATGCCATGCATGAACTGGGCGTCACGCCGGATAAGCCGTACCGTAAGTGCGCGCGTATCGTCGGCGACGTTCTGGGTAAATATCATCCGCATGGTGATTCCTCCGTTTACGGCGCGCTGGTGCGCCTGGCGCAGGATTTTGCCACGCGCTATCCGCTGGTGGACGGCCAGGGTAACTTCGGCTCTGTGGACGGCGACGGCGCAGCCGCCATGCGATACACCGAGGCGCGCATG
>CAZACE010000459.1:0-1649 GCA_964483255.1 uncultured Oscillospiraceae bacterium | reverse complement strand
CGTCATGGCCGTGTCGCTCAACCTGACCGTCGGTATCTCCGGCGAGCTGAGTCTGGGTCACGCCGGCTTTATGAGCGTGGGCGCGTTCTCCGGCATTCTGGTCAGCCAGTACCTGCTCTTCGCCTTCCCGGATGCAAACCTTGAGGTCATCCGCCTGATCGCAGCCCTCGTCGCCGGCGGCCTGTTCGCCGGCATCGCGGGCGTGCTCATCGGCATTCCGGTTCTGCGCCTGCGCGGCGACTATCTGGCCATCGTGACCCTGGCCTTCGGCGAGATCATCCGCAACCTGCTCAACTGCATCTACTTCGCCGTGGACGGCAGAGACCTGAACTTTGCCTTCCTCAATCCGAATCTGCCGGGCAAGCTGCTCATCAACGGACCGATGGGCGCCACCGGCATCAAGAAGCTGGCGACCTTCGAGGTCGGCTTCCTGCTGGTCATGTTCACCCTCGTCGTCGTGCTCAACCTGATCAACAGCCGCTCCGGCCGCGCGATCAAGGCTATCCGCGACAACCGCATTGCGGCAGAGTCTGTGGGCATCAATGTCACCAAGTACCGTATGCTGGCCTTCGTCGTCTCCGCTGCGCTGGCGGGCATGGCAGGCGCGCTCTACGGCCTGAACTTCTCCCAGATTCAGGCGGTCAAGTTCAAGTTCGATACGTCCATCCTCGTGCTGGTCTTCGTCGTCCTTGGCGGTATCGGCAATATCCGCGGCTCTGTGATCGCCGCCGCCGTGCTGACCGTTCTGCCCGAGATGCTGCGCCAGTTCGGCGATTACCGCATGCTCATCTACGCCATCGTGCTCATTCTGGTCATGCTGGCGTCCAACAACCCGATGATCAAGTCCATGCTGGGCGACATCTCCCGCAAGTTTGGGAAAAATCCGAAAAAGGAGGGCAATGACGCATGAGCCAGAAGTTCAAAAAGCAGCCGGTAAAAATGGTTCCGGCGCCGAGCTACGGCATTCTGCCCGAGCGCGACGTGCTCTCCCGCCCCGTTCTGGAAACCCGAAACCTGGGCATTGATTTCGGCGGCCTGCGTGCTGTTGAGGATTTCAACCTCGTCATCGGCAAGACCGAA
This sequence comes from uncultured Oscillospiraceae bacterium, assembly GCA_964483255.1. Lineage (GTDB taxonomy): Bacteria > Bacillota > Clostridia > Christensenellales > Aristaeellaceae > Ventricola. The sequence continues at coordinate 569 of CAZACE010000459.1, read as the reverse complement.
ATTGCCGGTCTGATCGGCCCCAACGGCGCAGGCAAGACCACCGTCTTCAACCTGCTCACCAAGGTGTATCAGCCGACGATGGGCACCGTGCTCATCAACGGCCGCGATACCGCCGGCATGACCACCGTTCAGGCAAACAAGCTGGGCATCGCGCGTACCTTCCAGAACATCCGCCTCTTCGGCAACATGTCCGTTGAGGATAATGTCCGCATCGGCCTGCACAATCAGATCGGCTACACCACCGCCGCCGGCATCCTGCGCCTGCCGTCCTTCTGGAAGGGCGAGAGGCAGCAGCACGAGCGCGCGCTGGATCTGCTTTCCATCTTCGACATGCAGGATCTGGCGAACCATCAGGCGAGCTCCCTGCCCTACGGCGCGCAGCGCCGCCTGGAGATCGTGCGCGCTCTGGCGACCAATCCGTCCCTGCTGCTGCTGGACGAGCCGGCCGCCGGCATGAACCCGCACGAAACCGAAGAGCTGATGGAGAACATCGCCAAGATCCGCGACAAATTCAAGATCGCCATCCTGCTCATCGAGCATGACATGAATCTGGTCATGGGCATCTGCGA
>CAZACE010000458.1:0-1651 GCA_964483255.1 uncultured Oscillospiraceae bacterium | reverse complement strand
TATGAGTGTTACTCAGCGCGATTGGATAAAGAACATTTTTATTTGAGAATAGTATTATACCATTAAAAAAACTGCTTCAGATTACTTTGATGATTCCATTAGCTAAACTATTTGACATTGTTGCGCTAACCCTTCAATTCCCGCTCCTTCTCCACTTGAACATAAAATGAGGCTTCATGTCAGCATTAGCTTTCATAACGCCTCACTTCTTTTACTCGTACCCGTCTCATTATATGATCATTTTTCGTTCATCTGCAGCAGGTTGATCGAAATAAACACAATCAGAATACCAGCCCATTGCCACAGTCCCAATGCGCGCCCAAAGAAAAGCACATCCATAGCAGCAATCTCGATGATCATCGCATTGTTGATTGCGCCGCTCTGCACTGCTGTCAGCGTCTGCTGCGACCATATCCACAAGCCGAACCCCATCGCGCCGCTGATAAACGTGAGATATGCCACACAAAGCCCAAGCTGCCATGTAAGCAACGGCAGCGCCTCCGTCAGAAGACCAGCCGAGAGCATCATCAATCCGCCAAAGAACATAGGCAGCACCGTCACTGTCCGTCGCTCATACCCCTGAATAAAGCGAAGCCGATTCAGCGCTACATTCATTCCTGCGCCAACAGCAGCAAGCCCCAGAATCAGCCATGCTCCCAGTGGTACCGGATCACTGCCGTTCCACGGATAGTAGTAAACAACCATGCCGCCAATCAGCAGCGCAGCTTTCCAATATGTGCTCTTTCCCGGCGCTTCATGCAGCCTGATACGATCTACCGCCACAATCACCAGAACAAGACCAGAATTCAGGATCAGGCTCGCCATCGTTGGGTTCGTCATACTCTGACCGATGTACTGAAACCCCTGACCAATCAGATAGCACAGCAAGCCCTGCATGAGACCCAGCTTAATCGGCAGAGCCTTGCCCTCTTCCTTCCTGAGCACAAGCATCAGCGTCAGGCCGCCCAGCGTATAGCGCATGCCGCTGAGCGTCAGCGGTCCTATCCCCTGCGCAAAAGCGATTTTGTTGACGATATAGGAGCCTGACCACAGAAGCGTTGTCAGGAACGCCACGGCCAGTGCACGCGCCTTCATTTGGACAGCCTCCACATTTCGCTGTGTTCCACCGTCTGTCCCGGGATAATCGGCTGTTCTGGAGCAAAGCTCTCCATCTCCGCCATCCAGTTATCCTGACCGACAAATACCGCCAGATTACAGCCGTCCAGCGGATAGCGACCAAAGCGCTCATAAGCCGCCTGCTTGGTAAACGTAATGCCCTTTTCCGGCCACGTCATCTCAATCAGTCCCTTGGGCGCAGCCACACAGCGCTTGCAGACCATGCCCTGCGGGCGCACAACCATGTCGTTTCCCTCAAAGATCACCTGCGGGTCATCCAATCTCACGGTATTGCCCGCGAACACGCGCGGAACAACGATCTTGACAATATCCCACGTCGTATTCTCCTCGCCCAGCGGAACGCGCAGCACGCGTCCGTCCGGCACGATACACGTCGGCGACCAGACACCGCCGGAATAGATCAGGCCGCCCGCATTCTTTACGAAGTTCGTCACGCGGAAGCAGCCTTCCTCAAGCGCCACAATGCGCATACCACGCTCCAGCTGGTGAACAGGATGTGCAGGAGCAGTCACAG
>CAZACE010000457.1:0-1651 GCA_964483255.1 uncultured Oscillospiraceae bacterium | reverse complement strand
TGCAAAATATCTGAAAAATTGCTTTTAAGAGGATCATCGCAGTTTCACAATACAACCTTACCATGAAAAAAGCCTTTATAATGTTTAAGCTCACTTTCAATCAAAGAGAGTTGAGTATAAAACTCATCAGCTTTGTTGTTATGTGAGATGTGAAGGTTGTCGTTTCCTGCCATAATGATACCTACCTTTTCGCTCGTAACAAATACAAATCACCAATATAATGATACCAAACAATTGACGGAATATCAAATAGATAGAATCGCCATTATTTCCTTGGTTTTCAAATCGGCTTAAACCTACGCGAAGCGAAGAAGGGAGTCTGAGGGATGAAATCCCTCAGGCAGGTTTGGGCGGCAGCCCAACGTACCCTTTAGCTGCGGATGAACACGCGCATCTCGTTCTCGCCGCGGTTGCTCCAGGCGTAGTAGGGGATGGCGCGCAGCGTGACGGGCTTTCCTTCCGGCGCTTCTTCCTGATACAGGGCGGTCGTCGGCGTCTCGCGGATGGCGTCCGCCTCGATGGCGATCACGCCGCCCAGCAGCGCATCGTCATAGGGCAGCTCGCGAAGCGCGCTTTCGCGCGGCAGGCGCAGGCAGGAGAGGCCTTGCCCGTTGTCCACGCCCTCGATGCAGTAAACGATGGGACCGCGGGCAATGGCGACCAGACCGGCGGCGTCGCGCACGAGCGGATTGGCATAAATGCGGCGCGGCGGCATATCAAAGCGGACGCTCACCTTGTCGCCATCCTGCCATGCTCGCGTGATGGCGCAGTAGCCGCGCGCGATCTCTGGCGCGATCGCCTCGCCGTTTACGCAGATTTTCAGATTGCGGGCATGCGCGGGGATGTGAATACTCAGCGTGAATTCCCTGCCGGAGCAGGCGCTCAGGGTATAGGCCGCTTCGCCCTGCCAGGGATAGGCGGTTTCAAGGGCAATCTCGGCATGCGCGGTCTTCGCGCTGGAGCCGACAAACATGTGGGAATAGACCGCGCTGTCGTCCTCACTGTAGAGATAGCCGCCCAGGGACGTGATCAGGCGGGCGAGGTTGGGCGGGCAGCAGGCGCAGGCGTGCCACTTCGGGCGCTCGACCAGCACGTGCTTCATGTCGTTGCGCAGCTTGGTGACGCGGGGATTGACCTCCAGCGGGTTGACGTAGAAATAGCGCTGGCCGTCCAGCTGCATGCCCGCGAGCGCGGCGTTGAACAGCTGCAGCTCCATCTGATCGGCGTAGCGGCCGTCGATTTCAAGATCCAGCATCTTGCGGGCGAAGAAGACCATCGCCACAGACGCGCAGGTTTCGCCGTAGCAGCGCTCAGGCGGCAGATCGTAATCCACAGAGAAGGCCTCGAGGTGTCCGCTGGAGCCGATTGCGCCGGTCAGATACATCTGCTTGCCGGTGATGTTTTCAAACATGCGCTCGCAGGCCTCGGCCATCTCCTTGTCGCCGGTCTGCGCGGCGGCGTCCGCCATGCCGATGAGCATATACACCTGGCGCACCGCGTGGCCGCGGGCGACGGTCTGCCTGCGCACGGGTACGTCGCTCTGGTTGTAGATGTTGTCGGCGGGATCCATGCCGTAGCCGCCGAAGCATACGCCTGTCGTGGCAGGCGGGGTATTCTTTTTGAAGAAGGCAGGGTCTTCGCCGCGAAGATT
>CAZACE010000456.1:0-1658 GCA_964483255.1 uncultured Oscillospiraceae bacterium | reverse complement strand
GGAAGTGGAACCGCGCACAGCGCGGTGGACTTGACAGAAACCGCGCAATAGAATACAATAAACCAAAGTGGGTTTGTGTATGCTTTCGACATAGATCGGCAGTTGTTTCTGCCGCGGAAGGGAGGAAGGGATCGGAACATTTCCGATCCTGAACGTAAGAATGGATAAGCGCTTGAAAGGCTTCCGGCTTGGGGCGGCGATGCTGCTTTGCGTGCTGATGCTGTGCGTGTGCGCCTTTGCGTCTGCGGATGCGGATCCGATCCGCGTCTCTTCGCTCAGCGAGCCGCAGTCTGTCATCTCCGAGCAGGATGTATCCATCACCATCAAGATCTACAACAGCAGCCAGACGGACATGCTCGATGAGATCACACTGTTCAATCCGTTGGGCGTTTCTGTTGAAAAATACAGCGGCCTCAAGGGTGAGCAGAGCGTGACTTACACCGGCAAATGGGGCGTCACGAAGGAGCAGATCGAGAAGGGCAAGATCAATTACTATATTCAGTATACGGTCGATACCGGTTCCGGTCCGCAGAAGGCGACCCGTACTGTGCCCGTGACCATCCAGACCGAGAATCCGGCGCCGCAGCTGACGGCGACCTATTCCGTCTCTCCGGCCAGCGCGCGCGAGGGGCAGACGGTCACGCTGTCCTATACGCTCTCCAACACCGGCAATGTCGAGCTGCGCAACATCGTCGTCGAGAATGACGGTGTTTCCAAGGAAAAGCTGGCGCAGACGTCTCTGTCCGTGGGCGAGAAGGTGACCCTCACCGACAGCTTCAAGATGGGCAAGAAGGAGCTTGTCAGCAAGCCATCCATCACCTATCAGGCGGCGGATTCGAATAAGAAGCTGACCATTTCCGATCTGGCTCGCAAGACCATCACGGTTGCGGAGGATGGCCTGGAGGTGTATCTGACCGCGGAAAAAACGGCGGATATCTACCCGGGAGAAAAGGTTGCCCTTACGCTTGAGCTCAAGAACACGGGCAATGGCTCTTACACGGGTCTGACCGCGCTGCTGAGCGACGGCACCGAAATCGCCACCGGCGTGGAGCTGGCGGCGGGCGCTTCCTTCAAGAAGGAGATTGAATGGACCGCCAGCGAGGATACCGCGCTGACGGCGAGCGTTTCCGGCGCGGACGGCAACGGCGAAAGCGTGGCTGTCGTTTCCAGTGAGCTGGGCATCACCACGCAGGATGCTTCCCGCGCGCTGGTGCTGAATGTCTACGCCGACGCTGCCCAGACCGTCATTCACAGCGAGCCGGCGGTTGTCCGTTTCGGTATCGTGGTGGAGAATACCGGCGAAACCGACGCGGCGACGCTGACCGTCGAGCAGGCGGGCACGACCGTGGCGAAGATTCCGTCCCTGCCGGCGGGCGAGAGCCGCACGATAGTGTTCGATCTGGAGACGAGCATCGCCGGCAAGTTCCAGTTTGTGGTCAAGGGCCGCGATGCCGATGGCAACGAGCGTGCCTATGAATCCAATATTCTCGAGGTTGCCTATGTAGCGCCGACCCCGACGCCGACCGCCGTGCCGACCCCGACGCCTGTTCCGCCGACGCCGACCCCGGTGCCGACCGCAACGCCTGCGCCGACGCTCAGCGAGATCATCGCCGAGAAGGTCAATCTGACCGTGCTTTACAGCGTTGCCGGTGCACTGG
>CAZACE010000455.1:0-1662 GCA_964483255.1 uncultured Oscillospiraceae bacterium | reverse complement strand
CGCGACCTTCTTCATCGCCTTAATCTGCGCATTGCCGCCGACTCGGGAAACGGAAATGCCCGGGTTGACAGCCGGCATGACGCCAGAGTGGAAGAGCTCACTCTCCAGGAAGATCTGACCATCGGTGATGGAGATCACATTGGTCGGAATGTACGCGGAAACGTCGCCCGCCTGCGTCTCGATGATCGGCAGAGCGGTCAGGCTGCCGCCGCCATACTCCGGCGCAATGCGCGCGGCGCGCTCAAGCAGTCGGCTGTGCAGATAGAAGACGTCGCCCGGATATGCCTCACGGCCCGGCGGACGGCGAATCAGCAGAGACAGCGCACGATACGCAACAGCATGCTTGGACAGGTCGTCATAGATAACCAGAACGTCCTTGCCCTGCGCCATGAAATACTCGCCCATGGCACAGCCGGTGTACGGCGCAATATACTGCATCGGAGCCAATTCGGATGCGGTGGCGCTGACGATGATGGTATAATCCATCGCGCCTGCCTGAGTCAGCTGCTCCACCAGCTGCGCAACGGTAGAATTCTTCTGGCCGATGGCAACGTAGATACAGACGACATCCTTGCCCTTCTGGTTGATAATGGTGTCGATGGCGATCGTCGTCTTACCGGTCTGACGGTCGCCGATAATGAGCTCGCGCTGGCCGCGGCCGATCGGAATCATAGAGTCAATTGCCTTGATGCCGGTCTGCAGCGGAACGCTGACGCTCTTACGCTCGATGATGCCCGGCGCCGGGCTTTCGATCGGACGGGTCTGAGTCGTATAGATCGCGCCTTTGCCATCAATCGGTTTGCCCAGCGCGTTCACAACACGACCGATCATCTCCTCGCCGACCGGAACGGACACGACGCGGCCGGTACGCTTGACGGCGCTGCCCTCATGCAGGCCGGCATCGCTGCCCAGAATGACGATAGAAACAGAATTTTCTTCCAGGTTCTGCGCCATGCCGAATTCGCCGTTCTCAAACTCGACCAGCTCATTAGCCATGCAATTATCCAATCCGCTGGCGCGGGCAATGCCGTCGCCGACGAGGATGATCGTGCCGGTCTCGCTGGTCTCGAGCTTGCACTCATAGTTTTTAATCTGTTCGCGAATGATCTTTGTGATCTCTTCGGGTCTTAATTCCATACCGCTCCTGCTTTCTCCCATCAGAGTATGGTGTTTTTGAGCATGCTGCTCACCGCGTCGAGGCGATGGATGATTGTATCATCGACGCGCTTGCCGTCGTAATCGAGGCGAACGCCGCCGATGCACGCCGGGTCAATGGTGTTGTTCAATTCGATCTGCTTTCCGGTGATTCCCGCAATCTTGGCGGCCAGCTTTTCCTTCTGGGCGTTCGTCATGGGCACAGCCGTCACAGCAGACACCGCCATGATGCCATGATCCACGTTGTAGCACTCGCGGAAAACCTGCACACAATTGCTGAACTGGCGGATATAGCCCTTTTCCATCAGAATCTTGAGGAAATTGAGCAGATACGGATCCGTCTTGTCCTTAAAGCAGGTATCCAGAATCTCCTTGCGCTCATTCTTCGAGAGATTGGGCGCGCTCAGGAGCCTGAGAAAGTCAGGTTCTGCTGCGAAGCTTTCATCAAGCGCCTTAAGCTGACTGAGCATCACGTCGCTCTTCTTTTCATCCTTGGCGAGCGCATAC
>CAZACE010000454.1:0-1670 GCA_964483255.1 uncultured Oscillospiraceae bacterium | reverse complement strand
CAAGCTGATCGCCGGCAAGATGGCTGACGCCGTTCTCGAAGGCAAGCAGGGCGAGCAGGCTGAGGTTCAGGCCTGATTCAATCGCCAACTTCTGACAAACTGACAGAATCTGGAGGAATCCGTTATGGCTACCATTACTTCCGCTCTGGTTAAGGAGCTGCGCGAGCGCACCGGCGCTGGCATGATGGACTGCAAGAAGGCCCTCATGGCTAACGACGGCGATATGGACAAGGCGATCGACTTCCTGCGTGAGAAGGGCCTCGCTGCTGCCGCCAAGAAGGCCGGCCGCATCGCTGCCGAGGGCATGGTCGAGTGCTATGTCGAGGGCAATGTGGGCGTCGTGGTTGAGATCAACTGCGAGACCGACTTCGTCGCCAACACCGACAACTTCAAGTCCCTGTGCCGCGACTACGCCAAGCACATCATCGCCAAGAATCCGGCCAACGTTGAGGAAATGCTCGCTCAGACCTTCTATGCTGACGAGACCAAGACCGTCAACGACCTGATCGGCGAGGCCACCGCGGCCATCGGCGAGAAGATCTCCCTGCGTCGTTTCGCCCGCTTCGAGGCGAAGGACGGCATGGTTGACACCTATATCCACATGGGCGGCCGCATCGGCGTTATGGTCGAGCTGGCTGGCGAAGTGACCGATGAAGTGAAGACCATGAGCCACGACCTCGTTATGCACATCGCTGCCGCGAACCCGCAGTTCGTGCGCCGCGACGAGGTGCCGTCTGACAACCTGGAGAAGGAGCGCGAGGTCCTGACCCAGCAGGCGCTCAACGAGGGCAAGCCGGCGAAGATCGTCGAGAAGATGGTCGAGGGCCGCATCCAGAAGTACTACAAGGAAGTCTGCCTCCTCGAGCAGCCGTTCGTCAAGGATCCGGACATCAGCGTCATCAAGATGCTGAACGGCAAGTGCGACGTCGTCCGCTTCGTGCGCTTTGAGCGCGGCGAGGGCATCGAGAAGCGCGTCAACGATCTGGCCGCTGATATCGCTGCCGAGCAGGCGAAGATGAAGAAGTAATCTTCACAAACAAAGGGACATGCTTTTGCATGTCCTTTTTTCGTCTTGGTGTGTATTTGGGCAGGAATTTGCACATGGATGCGCGAATTTTATACAGTTAGGCAGAGAAACCTATTCAGAAGTATCCCAAAAAGAGTTTCCGAAAAGGAGAAATCAATATGGCAAAGTATAAGCGCGTACTCATCAAGCTCAGCGGCGAGGCGCTGGGCGACAACGGCAGGCTGTTTGACTTTGAGCAGATCGACCGCGTGGCCGGCATCATCGGCAAGCTGCACGAGACCGGCGCGGAAATCGCCATCGTCATCGGCGCGGGCAACATCTGGCGCGGCCGTCAGGGCCCTGCTGCCAAGATGACTGCGATCAACGCTGATCACATGGGCATGCTCGGCACGACGATCAACTCCATCGCCATGCAGGACGCCATTGAGCGCCTCGGCATCCCGACCCGCGTGATGTCCGCCGTGGAAATGAACCGCTTCTGCGAGCCGTATACCTACCGCCGTGCGGTGCGCCATCTGGAAAAGGGCCGCGTTGTGATCTTCGCCTGCGGCACCGGCAACCCGTTCTTCTCTACTGATACCGCCGCTGCGCTGCGCGCGGTTGAGATCGGCGCGGACGCGATCCTGCTGGCCAAGAATGTCGA
>CAZACE010000453.1:0-1673 GCA_964483255.1 uncultured Oscillospiraceae bacterium | reverse complement strand
AACATACACGGTGGTGATGCCGACATTGTGCTGGATATGCTTGATGACGGTGCGCATCTCCACGCGCAGCTTGGCGTCCAGGTTGGACAGCGGCTCGTCAAAGAGCAGCACATCCGGCTCAATGCACAGCGCACGTGCCAGCGCCACGCGCTGCTGCTGGCCGCCGGATAGGCGCTCGGGCAGGCGGTCGGCGTACTCATCCACGTGCATAAGCTTCATAAACTTATCAGTCTGCGCTTTGATCTTGTCCTTGGGCAGTTTGCGGTTGGTGAGGCCGAATTCGACGTTCTTACGCACCGTCATGTGCGGAAAGATCGCATAATTCTGGAAAACCATGCCGATGTTGCGCTTGGCCGGATCCAGATCATTGATACGGGTATCGTTGAAATAAAAATCGCCGCCCTCAATGGAATTGAATCCAGCGATCATGCGCAGCAGCGTCGTCTTGCCGCAGCCGGACGGACCCAGCAGCGTAAAGAATTCACCCTCCTTGATTTCCAGGCTCAAATCCGGAATGATGACGTTCTCGCCATACTTCTTCAGCGCATGACGGATGGAAATGCGATCGCTCACGGCGGTTCCCTCCCAAGTTGTCAGTATATTGTATTCCTCCGGCAGTTCAGCCGGTCATGCTTGCACGCGGCTCAAGTCAGACCGCTTCATATTTGTTTATATTATATATTCATCCCTCACAAAAGTCAATTGACCATCCATGCATTCATCGGTGCTTATAACTAATTTTTTGTCACACTTTTTAAAAGTTTGTAACATTATCTATTGTTTTGCAGCACGCCTGGCAAACAGAAAAGCATCGCCCGAAATGAGCGATGCTTGCTTTCCTTACGGATGAACTTTCTTGTAAAGCCGCTTCCATTCCTGCGCGGAAAAGTTTTCTTCCACGCGCGCCTCTTCGGCTTTCGCGTTCCAAAGCCAGCTGATGCGAAGCTCTTTCCCCTGCAGAATACGCTTGATATTGGGCAGATGCTTATAAACCACCACCGGAATCAGAATCGCAAGCACACACATGCCGATCAGATCGCCTGTTCCGATCATATACGCCGCCGGGAAGATGACACTCAGCGACAGCGCCATCACGCAGATATAACCTATCATCAGTACAAGCAGGATTTCGGCGATGAGCAGCACGATAAAGAGTTTCCAGTTATGCGCGAGCATCACGCCCAGCAGGCTGGCCAGCCCTTTTCCACCGGCAAACCCCATCCACGCCGGAAAGATATGCCCCAAGATACAAGCCACACCCGCAAATACACCTGCAAATATCAGCGACGGAAACAGACGTGCAGCGATCTTATACGCCACAAAGCCCTTCAATACATCCAGCAGCATGCAAACAACGCCCGTGGCCTTACCCATGATCATCGTCGCATTGGTTGCGCCTGCATTTCCCGAACCAAACCTGCGGATATCAAACCCATTCAGCCTGCCGAAGATATATGCAGGATTGATTATGCCCAACACATATCCGAGCACAGCGCAGAAAACCACATTCATCCAAACCATCCGTATTCCCCTATCTTTCGCATCTGTCAACATCTCATCGCGTCAACATGTAATATTATATCATCCTAATCAGAGTTCGACAATGCATAATTCCGGTTCTTTAAGCAAAGAAAAAACCGGCATCCGAAGATACCGGTCTTTGGTGCACCATC
>CAZACE010000452.1:0-1686 GCA_964483255.1 uncultured Oscillospiraceae bacterium | reverse complement strand
GAGATGCGCGGCGTCCAGTTGGGGCCGTCGTCCTCGAACTGGCGGGTGCGCAGCGCGGCCTCCCAGCTCTCGCCGCGGGCGAGGTATTTCCAGATGGTGTCGGTCTGGTCGCCGTTGGTGACGATCAGGCCGCAGCCGGCTTCCCGGACCGGATGATAGATGATCAGGTGCGGATCAACCATCTTGGAGGGATCGTGCGCCTCGGTGCGGATGCCGTCCGGCTCGAGGCAGAAGACGCGGTTGCGGCTGTTGACGCTGCGGCCCATGATGAAATAGGCGACGGCGGACTTCTTGCCGTTCGGGGTCATGCCGATGACGATGCCGCGGCCCGGATAGCGGTTGCCTTCCAGACGCTGAGCCATGGTCTTAATTTCGTAAACGTTCATCTTATCTGCTCCTCCTGATTTCTTGGCACACAAGTTCAACAGCCTGCGGAAGCAGCTGCCATTCGGCCTGCTCCATCACGCGGCGCTGAAGGATCTCGGGCGTGTCGCCTTCCTTTACCTCAACGGCTTTTTGAAGGATGATTTCGCCGCCGTCGGCGATCTCGTTGACGAAATGCACCGTTGCGCCGGTCAGCTTCACGCCGCGCGCAAGCGCCGCCTCATGTACGCGCAGGCCGTAGAAGCCTTCGCCGCAGAAGGCGGGGATGAGCGAGGGATGAATGTTGATGATGCGGCGCGGATAGCGCTTTGTGAAGTCTTCGCTGAGGATCGTGAGGAATCCTGCCAGAACGATCAGGTCAATTTTGTATTCATCAAGCGCGGCGAGGAGCTCGCGCTCAAAATCCTGCTGCGTGCGGCCTTTTCTTGCGATCACCATGGAGGGAATCGCGGCCTTGTATGCGCGCTCAAGGGCGTATACGCCCGGGCGGGAGGCGATGACCAGCGCGATTTCGCCGGAGGGGATGCCCGCGTCAATCAGTGCCTGCAGGTTTGTGCCGCCGCCGGAAACGAGGACGGCAATGCGGGCTTTCGCGCTCATTTGAGCACCACCTTCTCGTCGCCTGCGATGACGTCACCGATGACGTAAGCGTCCACGCCGTTTGTTTTGAGGATTTCCAGCGCGGTATCCACCTGCGCAGCCGGCACCACGATGCTCATGCCCACGCCCATGTTGTAGGTATTGAACATGTCGCGCTCCGGAATATCGCCCCACTTCTGGATCATATCAAAGATCGGCAGAACCTTGACGGCTGCTTTGTCGATGCGCGCGCACAGGCCGTCCGGGATGGAGCGCGGAATGTTCTCGTAGAAGCCGCCGCCGGTGATATGGGAGATGCCCTTCACGTCAACCTTTTCCAGCAGGGCGAGAACCGGCTTTACGTAGATCTTCGTCGGGGTGAGCAGGGTCTCGGCGATGGTTTTGCCGCCCAGTTCCTCGCGCAGGACGTAGATCTCAGGGTTATTGTTGTCAATGTCAAACACCTTGCGGCACAGGGAGAAGCCGTTGGAATGGATGCCGGAGGAGGGCAGCGCGATGACCACGTCGCCTTCCTGCATGCGGGTATTATCCAGGATCTTCTTCTTATCCACAATGCCCACGGCGAAGCCCGCGAGGTCGTAATCCTCGACAGGCATCATGCCCGGATGCTCGGCCGTTTCGCCGCCGATGAGCGCGGCGCCTGCTTGCACGCAGCCCTCGGCAACGCCGGAAACGATCGACGCGATCTTCTCGGGCACGTTT
>CAZACE010000451.1:0-1688 GCA_964483255.1 uncultured Oscillospiraceae bacterium | reverse complement strand
GAGGAGCAGAGGCTGCTTCAGGAGGAATACCGGCAGCAGGTGGCCGAGGCGATCGCGCAGGGAATCGTGGATTGGCATGGGCTGGAGATGGAGAAGCCGCGGCCGCTGGATGCGACGGATCGAAGTGGGGAGGAGAGGGGAGACTGAACAATAGGGGGATCATGATAAGTAACGAAGATAGGCGCGAAGCGTAAATGGGGTCAAGGGGCGAAGTCCCTTGTCAGGGGATTGGGGATGAAATCCCCAGGCGGGTTTGGGCGGCAGCCCAACGTTCCCGTGCGCGGAGCGCAAAGATAAACGGGAATCGGAGCGGAACCGAAGGCGACAATGACGATTCGGATATACTTCGATAGAATGCTTGCACAAAGCCAACTGGTTACGCGCTCCGCTGAGGCCAGAGGGACTGGGGGGATTCGGATTTCCCCCCAAGCCCCTCTGGACTCCCCTTCCCCCTTGAAACCGCCAAGGCCTCACGGCCCTGGACCCGGGGCTGCATTCCTACTTGCCACTCCCGGTTCGATAGTCTGTATGGAGCGGAGTTTTTCTTTTTCCTTAATGAATTCTATATCCCCATTGTTCTTTGGCGGGCATCACGCCCGTTCTTTTTATTTATGAAGGACTTCCCTTTTTTTTTGATTAGTGATATACTGTATCCTAGAAAAATGGCGGTATGTGTCATTTTCAGAATCAGCAATAGCTTCAGAGGAAGTGGCCCTTTGATTAAGGAAGAATTAAGCGCGGCGCATGACGCGTTCGCTGCGCGTGATACCCGCGAATATAATCCGCTGCAGCTGGCCTATGTCGGCGACACGGTGCATGACCTGTATGTGCGCAGCATGCTCCTTGCCAAGGGTATGACCGTTGGCAAGATGCACAGGCAGGCGGTGCGCATGGTCAGCGCGGGCGCGCAGGCGAGGATGCTTGAGCGTATCGAGGCGGATCTGACCGAGGCGGAGGCTGACGTCGCCCGCCGCGGCAGAAACAGCCAGGCAAAGCACGCTGCGCCAAAAAACGCGGATCCTGCGGATTACGCCCATGCGACGGCGCTGGAAGCGCTGTGGGGATATCTGTATCTGTCCGGCCAGACGAAACGGCTGGATGAACTTTTGAAACTGGCGCTTTCGCGCACGGAGGATGTATGGCAAAAGCAAAGCTCAAAGTGATGCTGCTGCGCTGCACGCCTGACCCGGACGAGGTCGTCGCGCTGGGCGCAAGGCTGTGCTATGCGCAGGCGGATCTGGAAACGCTGCGCGAGCGCGTGGAAACGCACGATCAGCAGAAGTATATCGCGGGCGTGATGGAGCGCGGCCATCTTTCCGTGACCGAGCATGCCAGCTTCACATTCGCGGTGGAGGGCGTCAGCCGCGCGCTGCTGGCGCAGCTGACAAGGCACCGCATTGCGTCCTTCTCCGTGCAGAGCCAGCGCTATGTCTCCATGGCGGACGGGTTTGACTTTGTTGTTCCCCCGGCCATCAGCGCGCTGGGCGAGGAGGAAGAGGCTGAATTCATCCGCCAGATGGATACCATGCATGCATGGTATTGCCAGTGGCAGGAAAAGCTGGGCGGAGCGAAGGAAAAATCCAACGAGGATGCGCGCTTTGTGCTGCCCAATGCAGCGGCGACGCGCCTGCTTGTGACGATGAACGCGCGCGAGCTGATGCATTTCTTTGAGCTGCGCTGCTGCAACC
>CAZACE010000450.1:0-1721 GCA_964483255.1 uncultured Oscillospiraceae bacterium | reverse complement strand
GCGCGACCGAGATGGCGGCGAACATGTTCTGCCTCATCTATGCATGCCTTTCCAACATCACCCCGCCGGTGGCGATGAGCTCCTATGTCGCTGCGGGCATTGCGGACAGCAACATGACGAAGACTTCGTTTATCGCCATGAAGCTGGGCGTGGCGGGCTTCATCCTGCCGTTCTTCTTCCTCAATAATCCGGTCTTGCTCTATGGCAGCACCGAAGGCGTCGCGATAAGCGAGACCATTCGCGCGTTCATCACCTCGTCCGTGGGCGTTCTGGCGCTTTCCGCCGGCCTTGCAGGCCTGCCTGTTCAGAAATACAGTGCGTCTGCGACGGCGCTGCGCCTTGTCTGCCGTGCCATGCTGATTGCTGGCGGTCTCCTCTTTGTCAATCCGACGCTGGCAACGGATATTCTGGGCCTTGTGATGATCGCAGCGGAGATTGCGATTGATAAGCTGGTGCTCAGCAGGGCAAAGCCCATCGTGGCGGCCTGATCTCTTTTGCAACAGATACGGCAGCTGAGCCGTATCCGAAATACACTCTTTAGAAGAAAGAGAGGAACAAATCTATGAAGAAGATCCTTGCAACCGTCCTGTGTCTCGCCCTGTGCCTGAGTGCGGCTTGCGCTTTTGCGGCGAATATCAATTTTGTCACTGCCGGCACCGCGTCCACGTTCTATCCCATCAGCGCAACGATCGTCGGGCTGTGGAACGAGAATATCGAGGGCATGCGCGCCGTGGCGACCCCGTCCGGCGGCGGCATTGACAACCTGAACCAGGCCTATGACGGCGAGGCTCAAATTGGCATCGCCAATGCGAACCTTGTCTATCAGGCGCAGGAAGGCCTCGCTTCCTTCGAGGGCTATGCCAACGAGAACCTGCGCATCTTCGCGGGTCTGTATATCAATCCGAACCAGGTTGTCGTGACCAAGGATTCCGGCATCAACGGCCTTACTGATCTGATCGGCAAGCGCATCTCCATCGGCGCGCCGGGCTCCACCACCGTCGATGAGGCGAGCGTGCACCTGGGTTCCCTGGGCAAGACCCTTGACGATATCAAGGCGGAGTATATGGACACCTCCGCTGCGGCCGATGCGATGAGCAACAAGCTGCTCGACGGTGTGTGGATCATGGCCGGCACTCCGAACTCTGCCGTCACGCAGATCATGACCACCACCGATTCCAAGCTCATGACCATTACCGCCGAGGAAGTGGAAGCGCTGAAGGCCGATTATCCGTGGTACGCTGCCTGCGAAATCCCGGCGGGCACCTACACCGGTCAGGATGAGGCTGTACCGACCTCCGGCGTGAAGCTGACCCTGTTCATCACCGCTGATGTCGATGAGGAAACCGTGTATCAGATGACCAAGGTTTTCTGGGAGAACTGGGAATACCTGACCACGACCCATGGCGCGCTGGCTAAGGCCGATCCGAAGGAAGCCTGCAATGACGTCGCCGGCGTAGCGATTCATGACGGCGCGGCTCGCTATTACAAGGAAATTGGCCTGCTGTAATCAGCGGCGGTTTCAGACCGGGGAGCGCTTGCTCTCCGGTTTCTTTTCTAATTGATCGGCAGGATATACGGAGGCATGTATATGAAAAAGATTGGTCTGGTCGGCATCTATTTTCCCGGTGCGTACAATGCGCTGCATGAAAACGTTCCGGAGGGCTTTGAGCTCATCGATGCGCTCAGCCCCGAGGCATACGGCAATCTGGCGGACTGCGAGT
>CAZACE010000449.1:0-1725 GCA_964483255.1 uncultured Oscillospiraceae bacterium | reverse complement strand
AGACCAGACCGGCCTTCATGTAGTTGGCGCAGCCGTAGCACTCGAGCTTGTCGGAGGTGAACAGATCGTCGCCAAGGCCCAGCGTATCCTGCACGGCCTTGATCGGGAACACGCCCTGATACTGCAGGTTGTGGATGGTGTAGGCGGTCTTGATGTTCTGATAGAACGGGAAGTGCGCGTACTGAATCTTGAGAAGCGCCGGAACCATACCGGTCTGCCAGTCGTGGCAGTGGATGATGTCGGGCTGGAAGTCAAGATGCGGCAGGGCGTCGATGACCGCGCGGCTGAAGAAGCCGAAGCGCTCATACTCGTCGCCGCCCAGGCCGTAGATGTAGCTGCGGCCGAAGTAGAACTGGTTGTCGATGAAGTAGAAGGTCACGCCCTGATACTCCAGGGACTTGACGCCGCAATACTGCTTGCGCCAGCCGAGCTCAACCTCGAACTCGCACTCGCTCTTCATCTGGGAGGTCCACTTCTCCGGGATGGAGGCATACAGCGGAATCATTACGCGAACGTCGGCGCCCTTCTGCTTGAGCACCGGGGAGAGCGCGCCGACAACGTCGGCCAGGCCGCCGGTTTTGATAAACGGCACGCACTCGGACGCGGCAAACAAAATCTTCATGTAGGGTTATCCTCCTTGAAAGAAACGGGACTGCACATGAAAGAAAATCATTTCTGCTGTGCAGTCCCGCTGACATTTGCTTAGTCAATCGATTTCAAAGCATCGGTCTCGACCGTTAGGTGGTAACATGACGGGACTCTATCGGTGATTCAGGCAGCAGGATGCAGCTTAGATCACGACGTTCTTGGCGATGACGATCGGATACGCGGCGGGCGCAATCAGGCGGCCGTTGCGGCGGATGACGCTGCTCTTGTCGAGGATGCAGTGGTCAATCTCCGCGCCTTCCTGAATCTGCGCGTCCTGCATGATGATGGAGTTCTTCACAACAGCGCCCTTGGCGACCTTAACGCCGCGGAAGAGGACGGAGTTGATGACGGTGCCTTCGATGATGCAGCCGTTGCCGATCAGGGAGTTGGAAGCCTTGCCCTCGTTGTTGTAGCGGGCCGGCATATCGTCGCGAACCTTGGTGTAGATCGGGCGCTCGACCGGGAACAGCTCGCGGCGGAACTCATCCTTCTGCAGCTCCATGTTGAAGTTGAAGTAGGCCTGGATGGAGTCGATCTGCGCGGCGGCGCCGACGTATTCGTAGCCCATGATCTTGAGGCTCTTGTCGTTGATGGACGGCTGGAGGATATCGCGGCTCCAGTCGTGCTTGCCGTTGGCGAAGGCCTGCTCAACCAGCTGGCGCAGCAGCTCGCGCTTGGTGATGAACACCTTCAGGTAAGCATTCTCAGTGTTGGGCACCATCGGGCCGATCTCCATCTTGGTGATGGTCTTGTCCTCGGCGATGGTGAGGTAGGAAGCGCTGTCCACGTCGGTGGTGGTGAGCTTCTTGGAATACAGGACGGTGATGTCCGCGCCGGTGGCGATGTGCTGGTCGATCGCCTCGGAGAAGTCCGCGTTGTAGATCGTGTGGCTGTTGGTCACGACGATGTACTCCTGGGTGGACAGGCGCAGGAAGTTGCGGTTGGAGTTGAGCGCGTCAACCAGGCCGGCATATACGCCCATATTCTCGCGGGTCAGGTACGGCGGAAGGATGTTCAGGCCAACCTTGCCGTGCAGGTCCCACTCACGGCCGGAGCCGATGTGGTCCATCAGGGACT
>CAZACE010000448.1:0-1739 GCA_964483255.1 uncultured Oscillospiraceae bacterium | reverse complement strand
TCCCCTATGCGCTTCTGCACCATATCACCCACCGCATCACCCATGAGGTGGAGGGTATCAACCGCGTGCTGCTCGATCTCACGCCCAAGCCCATCGGTACTATTGAGTGGGAATGATCAATGTGGAGCCAAAAATCCTTGATTTATAAGGATTTTTCGGCCCTCCAAATTCCCAGTGAGGACAATTTGAGGACATTAGCTTTTTTACGAGAATAATGTCAAAGCGTCTTTTAACTCTCAAATCTGACTGTTTCTGGTTAGATTTGAGAGTTTTTTATTCTTCTGAATGATTGATCTCTTGAATCTTCTCTGAGTGTGAAAATCCCACTACGCAGCATGCCGTTGCTGACCAACTGAATCTGACGAGGTGTTGATATATCTGCGAAGAATGTGGATAAGCATAACCGATGCGCGAACGCCATTTGAAGGAAAACCACCCCGTGCTGTACAATGTACTCGTGCTTTCCGGCAAGCTCCTGCCGTACCTTCAGGAGATCGACGCAGCTGCTCACCAGCGCATGGACACGCTCATCCGCAGCTCATGCAAACTGTCGGCGTGACAGAAGAACTGAAAGCTGCCGCCCCCTTGCGCTGGGCAGGAATGATGAATGCGCAGAAAGAGCAGGCAGAGGAAATAATTCTTTCTGAACTCATCTATACAGCGGAATCGGAAGGGTGAACAGTTCCAGCGAAATGCCTTTCAGCCCAAAGTGAATATAGCAATGGAGGATGCAGTTGTGCATTCTCCGTTTTCATATCTATGCCATGTGTATGCATTCTCCCGCTGAAACAGGGAAAACTGTTATATCATAAGGAAAAATGCAAGGAGTGCATCGCTATGAACGACCGAATCATCACCACTTCCGTTCTGGAACAATTCCGTTTATATCTGATTGAAAATGAAAAAAGCCCCGCAACCATCGAGAAATATCTGCGGGACGTGCGCCATTTTTTAAGTCATGCTGAGAATCGTCCCATCACCAAGCAAACTGTCATGGACTACAAGACACATCTCGCTTCGCGGTACGCTGCCGCTAGCGCCAATTCCATGCTGGCCTCGCTGAATGCGCTCTTTCGCGTGATGGGATGGCTTGATTTGTGTGTGAGGCAATTCAAGGTGCAGCGGCAGACGTATCTTTCGGAAGAAAAAGAACTGAGCAAAGCGGAGTATGAGCGACTGGTGAACACAGCCAAACAAAAGGGAAACGAACGGCTGCACCTGATCATTCAAACCATCTGCGCGACGGGTATCCGCGTCAGCGAGCTGCAGTCCATTACCGTGGAAGCGCTGCATCATGGAGAGGCAACCGTGCGCTGCAAGGGCAAAACGCGCGCTGTGTTTATCGTACAGGAGCTGTGCAGGCTGCTGCTGCGCTATGCCAGGCAACAGGCGATCACCACCGGGCCGATCTTCATAACCCGCAATGGAAAACCAGTGAGCCGTACAGCGATATGGCGGGAGATGAAGGCCCTGTGCCAGCAGGCGGGCGTAGCGCCGCAAAAAGTGTTCCCGCACAACCTTCGTCACCTGTTTGCACGCACGTTCTATGGCATTGAAAAGGACATTGCCAAGCTGGCGGATATTCTCGGCCACAGCAGCATCAACACCACGCGGATTTACATTGCGACCACCGGCGCAGAGCATCGCCGGCGGATGGAGCACATGCACCTGGTTGTTCCTCAAAAGAAAAAACCAGCGATCGCAGCCGCCGGTTTAATGACATAATGAGCATTATGTTG
>CAZACE010000447.1:0-1747 GCA_964483255.1 uncultured Oscillospiraceae bacterium | reverse complement strand
ATTCCCTGGCGGATATAACCGAGGGCGTGGCGCGCAGGCAGGTATCCGGGCGCATCGAGGTGCTGGGACGCGAGCGTGAGGCGATTGAGATTCGCATCAGCGAAATGGAAGCGCTGGCGAATCAGCAGGAGCTGAGTGACAATGAGTTCGACGTCCTGCGCGATCTGCTGACCACGTTTGCCGGCAGCATCGACGGCCTTGGCCTTGAGCAGCAGCGCACGATGATCAGCACGCTGGTGCGCAAGGTCGTCTGGGACGGCGAGAAAGCACACTTGATCTTATTTGGAGCAGAAGGAGATGTTGACCTTACCGGCATCCTTTCCCTTGATGATGACGAAGCAGTTTCCGAGCACCCTCCGTGCGAAGGAAACGTCGCTGATACGGCGCGAAGCGCAGAAGGGTGCAGGCACTGCCTGCCGTTACAGTGGGGCGACGATAGGAAATGAAATCCTCATGTGTCTGCGCTCCAGCCAGAAGCGAAAGGGAGAGATATCCCTGCAGGATCCCATCGGCACGGACAGCGAGGGCAACGAGATCACGTTGATCGACGTGCTGGGCACAGAGGCGGATGAGGTGCACGGGCATGTCGAGCGGCGTGTGAGCCTGGAGGCTGTGCGCGATCTGGTTGATCATGGCCTGCATGGTCGGGAGAAGACCGTGATTCAGATGCGCTATGGCCTGCTGAATGGCCATGCGTATGCGCAGCAGGAGGTGGCCCAGAAACTGGGCATCAGCCGCTCGTATGTATCCAGAATTGAAAAGAAGGCGATGGATCGGCTTCGGGAGGCTTTTGAGAAGGGCACTTGATTTGACGGCAAAAGATGCTATAATATCCCAATCAAATGCAAAGGAAGAAAAAGAATGAGCTGGTGGATTGCTGCGACGCTGTGCGCGTTTTATGTGAAGGGCCTGTGCGGCTTTGCCAATACGCTGGTATTTACGACTGTCATGAGCTTTGGGCTGAGCAACCGCAATATTTCGCCTGTAGAGCTGCTGCTGGGCTATCCGAGCAATGCGATTATCGCATTCAGGGAGCGAAGCAAGATTGATGTAAAGCTCTGTTTGCCGCTTGCGGCGCTTGTGGTGCTGGGCAGCATTCCGGGGGTGCTTCTGCTCCGGGAGGCGGACACAGGCGCTGTCAAGCTGATCTTCGGCGTGGTGATCGTACTTCTGGGTTTGGAAATGCTTCTTCGCGAAAAGCAGGCGGGCAGGGCGAAGGAATCGAAAGCGATGCTTGCGCTCATTGGCTTGCTTTCCGGCATCCTGTGCGGTCTGTATGGCGTGGGTGCGCTGCTTGGCGCATATATTGGCCGCGTGAAGAAGGATGCGGGCGCATTCCGGGCGAACCTGTGCGTGGTCTTCTTTGTGGAAAACACGCTGCGCATCGCGCTCTACAGCATGGTGGGGCTACTGAATATGGGCATGGCGCTGCAGGCGGCAAAGCTTTTGCCTGTTGCGCTTCTGGGCCTTTTCCTGGGCGCGAAAAGCAGTGCTGCGATCAGCGAAAAGGCGGTCAGGCGTCTTGTCGTCGTCATGCTGATTCTGTCGGGTCTGTCGCTGATTGCGGGCCAGCTGACCTGATTTTGCTGCAAAAACCGACGTGAAATGCGCGCAAACAGGCGCAAATAGATGAAAAAGCTTGATCTTTTGCACAAGACGTGATACAATCTTAAGCACGAATGTAATTTGCCGGATCACCGCAATATTCAGCCTATGGTGCCTGGCATGCATGAATAACACTGAGATA
>CAZACE010000446.1:0-1753 GCA_964483255.1 uncultured Oscillospiraceae bacterium | reverse complement strand
AAGCGTAGAATGCTCGGGGCAGAAAATTCCCACGGCACACACGATACAATGCTTATTGCTGCTGCCTTCCGGCCCTGACAAGGTTCACACCCTCGCATTGCATGAGTTCCATCCGTCATCACACTCTACTCGAACTATTTTACACGATTCTTTCCTAAAAAGCAAGCCCCAAATACCGCTTAAACGCGATTCATTCTATCGATGAGCCGCTCCATGACCTTGGCCGTCAGGTGCAGCATATCCTCCTTGTTGATCATGCGGTCGCGAAGGGAGAGCGTCACCGGCACGGAGGCATTGAGCGTGAGCCGCTTGTCAAAGCCCTGCAGGGCCTTGAAGAGCTTCTCGCCGTCCACCTGCGCGTTATTGGAAAAACGCATATCCATGCAACCGTCCGCCTGCATGACGCGGTCGATGCCCATGCTCATGCACAGCGCCTTGAGATAGGCGACGGTCACGAGGTTGGCCACGCACTGCGGTTCGTCGCCAAAGCGGTCAATGAGCTCATCCTCGATGTCGTCGCGCTGCTCCGCCGTGCGGATGGATGCGATGCGCTTGTAGACCTCAAGCCGCTGCCTGTCGCCTGTGACATATTCCGCCGGCAGATACGCATTGACATGCACATCCATGCGCGTCTCGATGTCGCGATTTTTGATGGGCTCCTGACCCTGCGCCTCAAGCACGGCTTCCTCCAGCAGCTTGCAGTAGAGATCATAGCCGATGTTCGCCAGATGGCCGCTCTGCTGCGGGCCGAGCAGATTGCCCGCACCGCGCAGCTCCAGATCGCGCATGGCGATGCGGAAGCCGGAACCGAATTCCGTGAACTCGCGGATGGCGTCCAGACGCTTCTGCGCCGTCTCGGAGAGCACCTTGCCCGGGCGGACGGTGAAGTACGCATAGGCCAGGCGGTTGCTGCGGCCGACGCGTCCGCGCGTCTGATAGAGCTGAGAGAGGCCGAAGTGATCGGCGTCATAGATGATCAGCGTGTTCGCCAGCGGAATATCCAGGCCGGATTCGATGATCGTCGTGCACAGCAGCACGTCAAACTTCTGCTGGCTGAAGTCCATCATCACGTCCTCGAGCACGCTTTCCTTCATCTGGCCATGCGCGATGGCGATGCGCGCCTCCGGCACGAGCCGCTGCAGCTGCCTGTGGCATTGATCGATGGAGCCCACGCGGTTATACAGGAAGAATACCTGACCGCCGCGGCCGATTTCGCGCAGGATGGCGTCGCGGATGACGCTGTCCTGATACTCCATGACGTAGGTCTGCACAGGATAGCGCGCCTGCGGCGGGGTTTCCAGCAGGCTCATATCGCGGATGCCGACCATAGACATATGCAGCGTGCGCGGGATGGGCGTCGCGGACATGGTCAGCACATCCACAGACTTCTTCATGTTCTTGATCGTCTCTTTGTGGCCAACGCCGAAGCGCTGCTCCTCATCGACGATCAGAAGGCCCAGATCCTTGAACTTCACGTCCTTACCCAGCAGCTTATGCGTACCCACGACGATGTCGATTTCGCCTTCCTTGAGCCTTCTCAGCGTCTCCTTCTGCTCCTTAGGCGTAGAAAAGCGGCTGAGCACGTCGGCCTCCACCGGGAAGCCCTCGAAGCGGCGCATGAGCGTATTGTAATGCTGCTGGGCGAGGATGGTCGTCGGCGCGAGGATGGCGACCTGCTTGCCGTCCATCACGGCCTTGAACGCCGCGCGCAGGGCCACCTCCGTCTTGCCGTATCCCACGTCGCCGCAGAGCA
>CAZACE010000445.1:0-1755 GCA_964483255.1 uncultured Oscillospiraceae bacterium | reverse complement strand
TGCAGCTTTAAACAAGCGCGAAGCGAAGAAGGGTGCAGGGACGATGT
This sequence comes from uncultured Oscillospiraceae bacterium, assembly GCA_964483255.1. Classification (GTDB taxonomy): domain Bacteria; phylum Bacillota; class Clostridia; order Christensenellales; family Aristaeellaceae; genus Ventricola. The sequence continues at coordinate 1,708 of CAZACE010000445.1, read as the reverse complement.
CCCTGCCAGGTCTGGGCAGAGCCCAGCGTAACTCAAAAAAGGATGGCGCTTGCCATCCTTTATATTATTTCAGCACCACATTCTTAGCCCCAAGCATATCGATGAGTTCATCCATCATCGCCTTCGTGGGCTTTATGTAAAGCTCCCTCGGCGCGCGCAGCTTGACGCCCGTGCTCTCGATATAGAGCACAACGGGCACTTCGCCCTTGTATCGGCCCAAAACCGGGCGGATTACCTGAATCGCGCTGTCGCTGGGCAGGCGCAGATAGAGCGTGCTGCCGGGCAGCTGCTCGTCCTTTTTGATGGGCGCAGCGGCTGCCTTGGAGAGCATGCCGTCCTTCACCGCCTGCGCAACCTCTGCGTTGGTCATCAGCGGCTCGATGGTATCCAGCAACAGCTTGGGATCCTCGTCCTCACGGATGGAGAGCCTGCCTGAGAGCACGACCGCCGTGTCCGGCACAAGCTCCGTGCTCACGCGCTCGAGGATCTTGGGGAACACCAGCGATTCGATCGTGCCGGTCATGTCCTCCAGCGTCACAAAGCCCATCAGATTGCCGGAGCGGGTTGCCTTCTGGCGGAACTCCGTGAGCATGCCGCCCATGCGCACGCGCATGCCATCGCGGGAAAGACCGTGATCCGGGCCTTCCATGATCTCGGCAAGCTGGGAGGTGTTCATATCCATCTGCGCAAGCGCATCGGAGTAATCGCCCAGCGGATGGCCGGTGATATACAGGCCGGTCATGTTCTTTTCAAATGTCAGCTTCGTGCGCAGGTTGAAATCCGGGATATTCGGCAGCGGGGGATTGACCTCCTCGAGCATGCCGTCGCCAAAGAGCGACATCTGACCGATGACATTGCTCTTGCGTGTGCGGTTTGCGCCATCGAGCGCCGCCTCGTATACGGCCATCAGCTGCGCGCGGCTGGCGCCCGTGCAGTCAAATGCGCCGGAGAGGATCAGCGATTCCACAACGCGCTTGTTCACAAGATCCGAAGACAGGCGCTTGCAGAAATCGAAGATATCCTTAAATGGCCCCGAGCGGCGGCGGATATCGATGATTGAGTCGATTGCCTTTTCGCCGCAGGAGCGGATTGCGCCCAGGCCGAAGCGGATGCCGGGCTTGCCCTCGGCATTCACGCCGACGGAGAACTTGCGGCCGGATTGATTGATATCCGGCGGGAGCAGCGGAATGCCGTGCTTGCGGCAATACTGCGAATATTCGGCGACCTTGCCGCTGTCGCCGGATACGGAATTGAGCAGCGCGGCGAAGAATTGCACGGGATAATGGCGCTTGAGCCAGCCCGTGCGCACAGCGACTACGCCGTAGGCTGCGGCATGCGATTTGTTGAATGCGTAGGAAGCGAACGCCGTCATCTCATCAAAGAGCTGGCTGGCGGTTTCCGCCGGAATGCCGTTTCGCACGCAGCCGGGCACCGTTACCACGCCGTCTTCCACCATACCGTTGATGAAATACTCGCGCTCCTTGGCCATGACGTCGTGCTTCTTCTTGGACATCGCCCGGCGCACGAGGTCGCTTCGGCCGTAGGAATAGCCGGCCAGATCGCGCACGATCTGCATGACCTGCTCCTGATAGACCATGCAGCCGTAGGTAACCGAGAGGATGGGCTCAAGCCTTGGATGCAGATATTGAATCTCGCCGCCGCCGTTCTTGCCTTCGACATAGCGGGGGATAGAATCCATCGGGCCGGG
>CAZACE010000444.1:0-1770 GCA_964483255.1 uncultured Oscillospiraceae bacterium | reverse complement strand
ATGGCGAAGGGCACCTTGAGGATCTTGGCCAGGGACTGCGCAAGGAACGTCTTGCCGCAGCCGGTCGGGCCGACCATCACGATGTTGCTCTTCTGCAGCTCCACATCGCCGCGCTTCTTCGGCGCGTTGATGCGCTTGTAATGATTGTAGACGGCAACGGCGAGCGCGCGCTTGGCCTTTTCCTGGCCGACGACGTACTCATCGAGCACCGCCTTGATTTCCACAGGCTTGGGCAGGCTGAGCGGCTCCTGGCTGGGCGCAGCGCCGAGATCGTCGGAGATGATCTCCTGGCACAGCGCAACGCATTCGTCGCAGATATACACGCCATTGCCCGCGATGATGCGGCGAACCTGATCCTGCGTCTTGTCGCAGAAGGAGCAGCGCGCCACGCGCGGCTGCCTGGTTTCGTCCTTATCTCTTGGCATTTCGCACCTCAGATTCAAAATTGGGTTGGTGGACGAATGACTTTGCCCTCCCGCTTTTAACGGAAAAGCAAAGTCATCCGATATGATTGCTCTTTGGGCTCAGATTATTCGCCGCCACTTTCGGCCTCGTCCGCAAAGCTGCATCAATCAGCACGCTATCATCGGAAGCAGCCCCGGCGCTTACTTTTTGCGCGGCTCGAAGATCTGATCGACAATACCGTATTCAAGCGCTTCCTTCGCGGTCATAAAGTAATCGCGCTCCACATCCTGCTGGATTTTTTCCAGCGGCTGGCCGGTCATCTCGCTCATCAGGGTATTCATCTTGTTCTTCGTGCGCATGAGCCACTGGGCATGCAGCTGCACATCGGTCGCCTGACCGCTCGCGCCGCCGCTGGGCTGATGGATCATGATTTCGCTGTTGGGCAGCGCCATGCGCATGCCCGGCTCGCCCGCCATCAGCAGGAACGCGCCCATGGACGCGGCCATACCCAGACATACCGTGCGAACCTTCGGCTTGATGTAGCGCATTGTATCATAGATCGCCATGCCGTCGGTCACGCTGCCGCCCGGGCTGTTGATGTACATGGAGATCTCCGCATCCGGATCCTCCATTTCCAGGAACAGAAGCTGAGCGACGATGCTGTTGGCCAGGGTCTGATTGACCTCGCCGCGCAGGAACACGACGCGATCCTTGAGCAGCCTGGAATATACGTCATAGGAGCGCTCGCCGTAAGGCGTCTTCTCGATGACGCTGGGCTCAATATAATAATTCTCGATCATGGATGTGCCTCCTTATCAGACCGGAATCCGACAAGCGCGGCTTCCAGATTACTCTTCGACCTTCGCGTTGTCGGCCAGGAACTTCACGCAGTTGTCGCGGATCGCGTCAGCCTTGAAGTACTCGATGTCGCTCTCAGACAGACCCGCCTTGAACTCCTCGACGGTCTTGCCGGTCTGGGCAGCGAAAGCCTCCAGCTGCTTGTCGATCTGCTCCTCGGTGGCCTCGATATTCTCAGCCTTCTCGATGGCCTCCAGAACCAGGTGCGCCTTCACGCTCTTGATGGCCTGGCCGCGATAGTTCTCGCGGAAAGCCTGCATGTCGGAGCCGGTGTACTTGATGAAGTCATCCAGCTTCAGGCCGTTGCCCATCAGGCGATACTCGAAGTCGCGCATAATGGAATCGATCTGGCGCTCGATCATCGCTTCCGGAATCATGACCTCGGCGTTCTCCAGAACCTTCTCGATCACGGCGTTGGTGAAGTTGTTGTTGTCGCGCTCGGCAGCCTGAGCTTCCAGTTTGGCGCGGATATCAGCCTTGTATTCGTCCAGGGTGTCGAACTCGGAG
>CAZACE010000443.1:0-1781 GCA_964483255.1 uncultured Oscillospiraceae bacterium | reverse complement strand
CGCGCCGGCGCTCATGCCGTGGCAGGAGAGCACGCGCGCCTTCTGCGCCAGTTCTTCATCATCGGTAATCAGCGCGCCGCCCTCGCCGCAGGCAAGGTTCTTGGTCGCATAGAAAGAATAGGAAACCGCGCCGCGCGGATTGCTTCCGATGAGCTTGCCGTTATAGCGGGTCTCCACCGCATGCGCAGCGTCTTCGGAAAGGAACAGATTGTACGCATCGCACAGCTTGCCGATCTCGCCCAGATCCGCAGCCAGGCCGGAATAATGCACCGGCACGATCGCCTTCGTCTTCTTGGTAATCTTCTTTTCGATCTCCGCAGGATCGATCAGGCCGGTATCCGGATCAATATCGGCAAACACCGGCGTCGCGCCGACATGCAGAATCGTATTGGCGCTGGCCGCAAACGTCAGCGGCGTGGTGACGACCTCATCCCCCGGGCCGATGTTCTTGGCCGCCAGCGACAGATGCAGCGCAGCCGTGCAGGAATTCAGGCCGATGCAGTACTTCGCGCCCACATATTCGGCAAATTGCTTTTCAAATGCGAGCGTGCGCGGTCCCTTTGCCCACCAGCCCGAACGAACGGCCTCCGCGATCGAGGCAACCTCTGCCTCGCTCACATCCGGCAGGCAAAACGCCATCCAGTCCTCTCTGACTTTAAAATCACTCATATGTTTTCCTCCATCCGCCATGCGGAAAAAGCCATCTGTAAAATTGAATCATATTATTATAACATACTGCCGTGCCCGCTTCAAGCGTTGACATGCTTTGCATATCTATACGGCCATTTCAGTCAAACCAGACAAACCCAGAAAAATTAACTGTGGAAAAACACAAATATCGCCTTGACATTCTGCATATGACAGGGTATAATTCACTCAATCAAATCTTAAACCGTTTGAGGGAAGAGAAGTAAAAGCCCGGTTCCGTTTCAGAGAGCTGCGCGTTGCTGGGAGCGCGGTACGGCAAGGTTTTGAAATGGACTTCCTGAGGGCCCTTTCAACCGGCATCTTTCTTGCTTGCCTTATTAGAGAGGGACGGGACGCAGACCCGTTATCAGGCTGCACCGTATGTTGGTACGGGGTAAAGCGGGCCGAAAGGCCAAACTGAGTGGCACCACGGAAAGTATTTTCCGCCTCATGTTCCGTAAGGAATGTGAGGCGTTTTTTATTCTGACCGATGGTCTCGGCGCTTCATACCCACGACTGCGCTCCCCTATTTCATCCATCAAAAAAACAAAATCAGGAGGAACACATTATGAAGCGTATCGTTTCCATCATCATCGCCATCTGCCTGATCCTCACCGCCGCAACCGCCTTCGCCAAGACCTACAAGGTCGGCATCGGCCAGTTCGCCCAGCACGGCTCTTTGGATAATTGCTATCAGGGCTTCATCGAAGGCCTTGCCGAAGCAGGCATCGTAGAAGGCGAGAACCTCAAGGTTGATCTTCAAAATGCGCAGGCCGACATGGGCATCGCCCAGCAGATCGCCGCACAGTTTGCGGGCAATCGCGTCGACATGATGGTCGGCATCGCCACCCCGATGGCGCAGGCCTGCTACAATGCAGCCTCCGGCTCCATCCCCACGATCTTCACCGCCGTCACCGATCCTGTCGCCGCAGGCTTCGCGGACGCCTCCGGCAAGGCCGCAGGCGAGGTCACCGGCACCTCCGACGCGCTGCCCATCAAGGCGCAGCTGGAAACCATCCGCGCCATGCTTCCGGACGCTGAGAAGATCGGCATCCTCTACACCACCAGCGAGGTCAACTCCATCTCCGCCATCG
>CAZACE010000442.1:0-1788 GCA_964483255.1 uncultured Oscillospiraceae bacterium | reverse complement strand
GTCTGATACTCTCGCACACAATCCGTATATTTTTCAAACAGCTCTTTCTGTTCATAGCCTGTACCCACGCCATCTGATCCTGTGCTTTCAACGCCTCGGTCACAGGCTCGGCTTCCTGCATCTGCCTGATAATCATCTGCAATCTGCTCTGCGCCTGCTCATTCAGATCGGCAAGATAAGTCTGACCTTCCAAAACCAGATGACAATATGGCAAAGCGCCCCTCCCGGCGGTGCTTTCGCGGGGAAGGGCGCTCTGCTTCGGATGGAGTGTGAAAACGGCAGTATGGCAGTGTGCTTACTTAAGCGCCTCGCCCATGGCGGCGCAGGCGGCGAGGGCGTCGCTGTCGGGATCATCCTGGCAGATGACAGGATCGCAGGCCATCACGGCGCCGGCAGCGAGGCAATCGGCTTCCCAGGTGCGCATCCATTCGCCGTCGCCCCAGCCGTAGGAGCCGAACAGCGCGATCTTCCTGCCGGAGAGAGAGGGTTTGCAGCCTTCGAACATTGGCTCGAATTCGCCCTCTTCCAACTGCTCATTGCCCATGGACGGGCAGCCAAAGGCGATGGCGTCATAATCCGGAATCATGGCGGCGTCAAACTCGCCGGAGGTAAAAAGGGCAGCGCCGCAGGCCTCGGCGACGGCCTCCGCCATGGCCTGCGTATGGCCGGTGCCGCTCCAGTAAACGACAGCAATTTTGCTCATGTAAGTTTTCTCCTTTCAATGTAAAGACAATATATCTCAGGCGCGGTTATGCCGCGACAGTGAGCTGAGTAAGAGAGCGTCCGAGGGCGTGCATGCGCTTGTAAACCTCGGTACATTTGCCGAATTTATCAAAGAGCTTCTGGGCTTCCACCTTGTCTGTGTAGGATTTCCACATGCCGCAAAGCAGACAGTTCTTGCCTTTATTGCGGATGAAGCCGATGACGTCGCCCAGCGGATAGCCCAGGAACAGGCCGATCTCATGCGGAAAGCAGGGGCAGATTTCCAGATGCTCGCGAAGGGTATCAAGCGCGCCGTCAATGCTCAGGTTGTCATATCCGTTTTCGCGCAGGAAGGCCGCATTGTCCTCGTTGGCAAGCACGGCGCGCAGCTGCGAGGCGCGATACAGATAGCACAGCGCACGATCGCCCATGGATTTCATCACAAGCAGCGTGAGTCCCTTGCTTTCCAGCATGGCGTTGGCGCGCAGCACCTGCTCGTGCAGATCCGCATTGGCAGGCGCGAGAAAACTGAACAGGCTGCCCACCTTCAGGCTGGCCAGCGTGGGGGAGCAGTGCTCGATCAGGGAACGCTCGATGGACATGTCAAACCTCCTTTGTTAGAATTATCTAACAATAGAATTTAAAAGAAACGGCCATTTGCCGCTTGACAGAGGAAAAACGTTAGATTAAACTAACTAATGGAAGTATAACCTGGCAAGAGCGATTTGTCAACCACATTTTTCCGGATGCATGAATGACCGGATTTGGATGCACACTGCAAATGTTGAAAAACGACGGAGAATGTGGTATGATGTCTGCCAATCTTTGCTTTTTGCGGATAGATCAAAACCGGGTATGCTTTGTCTTGAAATATATGCCGCCATGCGGCGGCGCAGACCGGCAATAAAAGGAGTGGTTGTATGGATAATATGGATCATCTGTATTATATGGATTACGAGTTTGAGGAGTGGGAGGGTTTTGAGCGTGCGACCTGGTGCCGCGAGATCAACGTCCGCAGCTTCCTTCAGCACAATCATACGCCGTATGACGGCGACGAGAGCTTCCTGACCGAGCCGACGCAGGATA
>CAZACE010000441.1:0-1790 GCA_964483255.1 uncultured Oscillospiraceae bacterium | reverse complement strand
CCTGGACGGGATCAAGGTTGCCATCTGCGGCGACGTGATGCATTCCCGCGTGGCCCGAAGCAATATCTATGGCCTCACCACCATGGGCGCCAACGTTGTGCTTTGCGCGCCGCCCACGCTTATCCCGACCCAGATTGAAAAGCTTGGCTGCACCGTCGCCCCGACCATCGAGGATGCCTGCGAAGGTGCGGATGTGGTCATGGGTCTTCGCATTCAGCGCGAGAGGCAGCAGAAGGGCCTGTTCCCGTCTGTGGCCGAGTACTGCGACAACTGGGAGATCACCCCGGAGCGCGTGGCGCTGGCGAAGAAGCATGCGCTGGTCATGCACCCGGGCCCGATGAACCGCGGCGTGGAAATCGCTTCCAGCGCGGCGGACAGCCCGCAGTCGGTCATCAATCAGCAGGTTGAAAGCGGCGTTGCGGTTCGCATGGCGCTGCTCTACATGCTCACCAGAAGGGAGGCGTAACGATGCTCAATTCGATGCTCATCCGCGGTGGCCGCGTGATCGATCCGGCGAACGGTTTTGATCAGGTTGCCGATATTCTGGTGGAAAACGGCAAGATTGCGGCCATCGGCGAAAACCTCTCTGCTGAAAACGTGCAGGTTATCGACGCTGTGGGCAAGGTTGTTGCCCCGGGCTTTATCGATATGCACTGCCATCTGCGCGATCCGGGCCAGGAATACAAGGAAGATCTCATCTCCGGCACGAAAGCGGCTGCCCGCGGCGGCTTTACCGCCGTGTGCTGCATGCCCAATACCAAGCCGGTCAACGATAACGCGGCTGTGACCCGATACATCATGGAAAAGGCACAGTGGCAGGGCAGCGGCGTGCATGTCTATCCGGTCGGTGCGATCAGCAAGGGACTGGAAGGCAAGGAAATGGCCGAGATTGGCCGCATGAAGCAGGCCGGCATCATTGCCATCTCCGACGACGGCAAGCCGGTGGAGAATTCCAACCTGCTGCGCCTGGCGATGGAGTATGCGGATTACTTCAATGTGTTCGTCATGAGCCACAGCGAGGATAAGAACCTTGTGGCGGACGGCGTGATGAACGAGGGCTTTATCTCCACCAAGCTGGGTCTGCCGGGCATCACCCGCGCAGCCGAGGAGGTCATGATCGCCCGCGATATTCTGGTTGCCGAAGCTGTGGGCAAGCGTATTCACCTGTGCCATGTTTCCACCAAGGGCGGCGTGCAGCTGGTGCGCGAGGCGAAGAAGCGCGGCGTGCGCGTGACCGCGGAGACCGCGCCGCACTACATTGGCGCGACCGACGAGTGGGTCATCGGCTATGACAGCAGCTGCCGCGTGAATCCGCCGCTGCGCGAGGAGAGCGACCGTCAGGCCTGTATTGCGGGTCTGGTGGACGGCACGCTCGATGCGATTGCGACCGACCATGCGCCGCATCATCAGGATGAAAAGAAGGTCGAGTTCCATATCGCTGCCAGCGGTATCAGCGGCTTTGAAACCGCGTTCTGCGTGAGCTATACGAAGCTGGTCAAGGATGGACACATGACACTCAGCCAGCTTATTCACAAGATGAGCGCCGCGCCGGCGAAGATCCTGGGCGTGGAGGGCGGCAATCTCAGCGTGGGCAGCGCGGCGGATATCGTCGTGCTCGATCCTCAGCGCGAGGTGACGGTCGATGCGGACAAGTTTGTCTCCCGCGGACATAACACCCCGTTCCATGGCAAGCGCTACTATGGTGCCGTCTGCATGACGATCGTCGGCGGCCGCGTGATCGATCACGAGTAAAGGTACGCACGGGGGAGACGTGCGGGGGAGACGCATGG
>CAZACE010000440.1:0-1793 GCA_964483255.1 uncultured Oscillospiraceae bacterium | reverse complement strand
CCTACGAGGATGGCAAGCTGACCTTTGAAACGGATGTCGCAGGACTGTTCCTTCTTCTTCCAGTCGAATAATCGAACAACAATCTATGGGCGCAGGCGTAATGCTTGCGCCTTTTTGTTCCGGCGTAGAAATTCCACAACGGGAAATCAGTATATTTTGCATCCTCGTATGCTGGGAGAATTCATTCCCATCATAGACGAGTGGCTGGAAACGGAACGGAAGGTTCCAAGAAAGCAGCGCTACACGATGTGGAGAATGTTCTCTTGGCTCCGGGGATGAGCATGGTTTTACCGGAAGCTGGCAAGAAATACCTACAGACGAAAGCAATCTTTATTCTATTTACTGAGACTATTGAGTGGGTGATACACGTTACGTGAATAACCGAATCATTGCGTATAAGCACTGATGCGAAATTCGACAATCCTACATGGACAGCATTGCTGGAAATTGATTGAAAAAAGCTTGCCATTCCCTGTAGCTTCATGTATAATACAATAGTTGGAAATCCCCCATTACTCAGCCAAAACAAAACCACCCAGGAGAACACAACCATGACCAGTATCACCCAATTCCAATCCATCTACAAGAAAGACCCCGCCGCCACGTCCTTCTGCCCCTACCGCATCTGCCCCATCGGCGCGCACGTCGATCACCAGCATGGCCTGATCACCGGCCTGGCCATCGATAAGGGTGTGCACATTGCGTATGGCCCGAAGAAGAACGGCGTCATCGAGCTGTCCTCTTTGCAGTTTGATTGCCGGGCGCAGTGGCATATCGCGCAGATTCCCGAGCAGCCAACCGGCGACTGGGCGGATTACCTGCGCGGCGCGACTTGGTCGCTGGCGAAGCACTATACCCTGCATACCGGCTTGTGCGGTGTGGTGGAGGGTACTATGCCCATCGGCGGATTGTCCTCCTCGGCGGCGGTCATCATCGCGTTTATGACGGCGCTGGCGAAGGTCAACGGCATCCACCTGAGCGAGCAGGAGACCATCCTGCTGGCCAAGCAGGCGGAGAATGAGTACGTCGGCGTGAGCTGCGGTACGCTGGATCAGAGCTGCGAGGTGCTGTCCAAGAAGGAGCACCTGCTCTATCTGGATACCAAGGATGCCAGCTACGAGCTGATCCCCCAGAATCCGAACATGAAGCCCTACAAGATCGCCATCTTCTTCTCCGGTCTGGAGCGCAGCCTGGCGGGCAGCAAGTTCAACATGCGCGTGGACGAGGCCCGGGCGGCGGCCTATGCGCTGATGGGCTACTCCGGCGTGGAGTACGGCAAGTTCAACGAGGCGCACCTGCGGGATGTGCCGTGGGCGGTGTACAACGAGTTCAAGGATCGTTTGCCGGACAACTGGCGCAAGCGCGCGGAGCACTACTATACGGAGTACGACCGTGTGCAGCGCGGTGTGGATGCCTGGCGTAATGGCGACCTGGAAACCTATGGCAAGCTGAGCTTCGAGAGCGGCAATTCCTCCATCTACAACTGGGAGACCGGTTCGGATGAGCTGCGCACGCTCTATGAGATCATGTGCCATACCGACGGCATCTACGGCGGACGCTTCTCCGGCGCGGGCTTCAAGGGCTGCTGCATGGCGCTGATCGACCCGACTTTTGCCGAGTCCATCGAGAAGAAGGTGGGCGAAGAGTACCTGAAGGTGTTCCCGAAGCTGGAGGGCAAGTATTCCTTCCACCTGTGCGACAGCGCGGACGGCGTGGAGCTGTAACTGGTTTCACGGCGGGAAATTGGTGCCAAAACATTGCAAAATCTTGCAATTTTGACAGTTGCGTGATAT
>CAZACE010000439.1:0-1794 GCA_964483255.1 uncultured Oscillospiraceae bacterium | reverse complement strand
CCGGCGCACTGCGAAATCTGGGCGTCTCCCTTCGCCGCTTCAAAACCGGCACGCCGCCGCGCATCGACGAATCTTCCATCGATTTTGACGAGATGGAACCCCAGCCCGGCGACGACATGATCACGCCGTTCTCGTTTATGACCGATGGCATTATGGAAAACCGCGCGCAGTGCTATCTGACCTACACCAACGAGGAAACCCACCGCATCATCCGCGAAAACATCCACCGCGCGCCCATGTATCAGGGCGCAATCAAGGGCACCGGCGCACGCTACTGCCCCTCCATCGAGGACAAGATCATGCGCTTTGCGGATAAGGATCGCCATCAGCTCTTCTTGGAGCCGGAGGGGCTTGATACCAACGAGTGGTATGTGCAGGGACTTTCCACCTCGCTGCCGGAGGATGTGCAGATCGATATGCTGCACACGATCCCGGGTCTGAGACATGCACGCGTGCTGCGCCTTGCGTATGCAATCGAATACGAGTGCATCGACCCGCTGCAGCTGCGCGCGGATCTGTCGCTGCGCTCTCACAAGGGCCTCTTCTTCGCCGGACAGATCAACGGCACCAGTGGTTATGAGGAGGCCGGCGCGCAGGGCATCCTCGCGGGCATCAACGCAGCGCTATATATAAACGGAAAAGAAAGCGTCATCCTCGGCCGCGATCAGGGCTATACCGGCGTGCTGGTCGACGACCTGACAACCAAGGGCACGAACGAGCCCTACCGGATGATGACCAGCCGCTGCGAGTACCGCCTGCTGCTGCGTCAGGACAACGCCGACCTGCGCCTGACGGAGATCGGCCACAGCGTGGGTCTCGCCTCCGATGAGCGCCTGATGCGCATGCAGCAAAAGCGCGATCAGACGGATGAAGCCATCGCGCGCCTCAAGAAGGTCTGGATCGGCAAGAGCGACGCGCTGAACAGCTGGCTCGCTGCCCATGGGCAAAGCGAGGCAAGCGGCAGCGTATGTGCCGCGGATCTTCTGCGAAGACCGGGCATCGTTTACAGCGATCTGGAAGCAATTGATCCGAACTGGACGCCCCTGCCCCGCGCAGTGGAAGAGCAGGTCAATATCTTCCTGCGTTATGAAGGCTATCTGGACAAGGAGCGCAAGCAGGTGGAAAGCTTCCGAAAGAGCGAAAGCATGCTCCTTCCGCAGGACTTTGACTATATGACGCTGGATACCCTGCGCATCGAAGCCCGCCAGAAGCTGACTGCCCAGCGGCCGCGCTCCCTCGGCGAAGCCAGCCGCATCTCCGGCGTCTCCCCGGGGGATATCACAGTGCTCATGGTCTGGTTGGAAAAACGGAATCGCGAAATGCATATTTCATAACGCTCGCAAAAGCCCGATGAAAAACCGTCGGGTTTTTTATATTCGGCCTTGCCAAATACCCCCATAGGGTATATAATAGAGCCATCTAACAGAGAGGTGATTGCATGGAAGAATGTTGCTGCCACAAGACCAAGGTTCGCGACAAAAAGGAAGTCAAAGACCTGATCACGCGGCTCAACCGCATTGAAGGACAGATCCGCGGCATCAGGGGCATGATTGAGCGCGACGCATACTGCACGGATATTCTCACGCAGGTTTCCGCTGCCAGCTCCGCGCTCAATAGCTTTACCAAGGTGCTCCTCGCCAATCACATCAAGACCTGTGTCGCACAGGACATCCGCGAAGGCAAGGATGAAACCGTGGATGAGCTGGTGAACACGCTGCAGAAGCTGATGAAATAAACCTGTCAGCCAGCTTCGATGACAGTTCTCTTTGATTTAAAAGAGAGCCTGGTTTTTCA
>CAZACE010000438.1:0-1796 GCA_964483255.1 uncultured Oscillospiraceae bacterium | reverse complement strand
CGGGTCTCCCCAACGGATTTTGAATCCGTCACGTCTGCCATTCCATCACCCCGGCGCGTGAGGAAGGGTACTGATTCAGTATATCTGAATTGCGGCGGGAAGTCAAGAAAAACTCCGGCAAGTCGAGAATTTAACCCAACATATCCAGATACTGATCGCTGGTTAGCCGGCGGGGATGCTCGACGGCATGGAAACGGTCAAGCTCTCGTTCCTTGACGGCAGCCCCGGCCAGATACCAGGCGCCCTCGGCGATGAACAGCGCGGCAAAAAAACAAGTGCAGATAATCAAAGGCACAAATGAATTGCTCCTTAACAATCGAAAGTCATCAGATGTTTAAAATCGAACAGAGGCGATTATAGCATGGGAATGGGAAAATGCAAAGCGAAGCTTTGTTACATTTTTGTAACAGTTAATTGTGTATGGTTGCGAATGACTGGATGTATAATCTTAACATAAACTTGATATGCAGGTGTGTTATAATGCGAATTAGAATCGGAGGCAGTTGCAAAGGATGAAGAAGTGGCTGATTTGGATGCGCTACGCCATGGTTCCGCGTGGGCAAACGAAAAAGGAATTTGTCCGGGATATGGGTATCACGCTGGCTCTGCTGGGCGCAGCGGCGCTGTTATGCGCGCTGCTGAATATGATCGGAGACAGCGGCAGCGCTGTGCCGCTTGTTTTTGTGCTGGCTGTGCTGCTGACAGCCAGATGCACCGATGGCTATTTCTACGGCCTGTTTGCGACGGTTGCTTCGGTTTTTGGCGTCAATTATGTGTTTACCTACCCGTACTTTGCTTTTAACTTTACGATTACCGGATATCCCTTTACGTTCCTGACGATGTTTGCGGTTTCGCTGGTCGTTGGCATGCTGACCGAGCAGGTCAAGCGCCAGGGTCGTATTCAGGCCGAAGTGGAGCGGGAAAAAATGAAAGCCAATCTGCTGCGCAGCGTGTCGCACGATCTGCGCACGCCGCTGACAGGCATTATCGGTTCTTCCAACGTCATGCTGGAGCACTATGATACGCTCAGCGACGACGAAAAAAAGGAACTCATTGAGCATGTGCGCGAGGATGCGCAGTGGCTGGTTCGCCTGGTGGAGAATATTCTCTCTATCACCAGGATTAAGGATGGCGTTGTGCAGCTGAAAAAGCTGCCTGAGGTCGCCGAGGAGATTGTTGCCGAGGCGGTCGATAAATTCAGAAAGAACAGAACAATGCCCGTGCGCGTTTCGCTGCCCGACGAGATGCTGATGATTCCGATGGATGCGACGCTCATCGAACAGGTGCTGGTCAATCTGATGGAAAACGTAGTGATTCACGCACAGAATGCGACGCAGATCAACGTGAGTATTTCACGTCAGGATAATGACCTGGTTTGCTTCTGTGTGGAGGACGACGGCGTCGGTATTGATGAAAAGATACTGCCCAAGCTCTTTGAAGAACTGTTTCCGCATGCGAAGGAAAGCAACGCGGACGGCAGACGCAGCATGGGCATTGGCCTCTCTGCATGCATGAGCATCGTCAAGGCGCATGGGGGCAACATGTACGCCCGGAACAAGCCTGAGGGCGGCGCGTGTGTTTGTTTTGTATTGCCAATGGAGGAGGAAACGAAAAATGGCGGTTAAGGGTAAGGTTCTCATTGTCGAGGATGATCGCGCAATCAGCAATTTTATCCGTCGCGTGCTTGAAGCGAACGGTTACGAGGCCCTGATTGTGGGCACAGGACGCGAGGCGATCAGCATGCTGGCGTCTCATTGCCCGGATGTGGTGATTCTGGATCTGGGCCTGCCGGATAT
>CAZACE010000437.1:0-1797 GCA_964483255.1 uncultured Oscillospiraceae bacterium | reverse complement strand
GCTGACCGGCGGACAGACGCAGGAAATGAAGATTTCCGGTCTGACGCTGACGCGGATACAGTGAGATGGAGATGGCTGCAAAGATGATGGCAATCAAGGGATGCACGGAGAAGAGAAAGACTGCGTTTGCGGCGCTGTTTCTTCTGCTGTGCATGGCTATGTCCGGGTATTATCTGACGGCGGGCTACGGTGCGTATCTGGATGCGGATATGTCCTCTGAGCTGGCGCTGGCGCAGCATCTGGCTGAGGAAGGAACGCTGATTTCGCCGCAGTGGCAGTATTCGACAGAAGTACGCGTGCTCAATACGCAGCTGGTGTTCACGCCGCTGATGGCGCTCTTTGGGTTTGACTGGCAGCTGGTGCGCGCGCTGGGCTGCATCACTTTGCTGATTCTGATGGCGGCGTCCGGTGTGTTCTGCGCGCGGATGATCGGCGCGCGCATGTGCTATGCGCTGGCGTTTGCCGGCATCAGCGTGTTGCCCATTTCGGTGGTCTATGCGCAGATGATCGTCATTGGCGCATACTATGTGCCGCATGCGATCCTGACGAATCTGACGATTGGCCTGACGGCGTGCGCGATCAGGAAAAGGCGCTGCGGCGTGTGCCTGACGCTGCTTGCGGCGCTTTCGCTGGTGATGGGCGCATCGTCCATCCGCTATCTGCTGTGCGCGTTCATTCCGTCCGCTGCCGCGGGCGTATGGATGGCCGTGTTCCCGCGCGGGGAGAAGATGGATGCAGCGGAAAGGCGGCTGACCGCGGTTTCGCTTGGCAGCGCGGCGCTCAGCGCCGTGGGCTATATTGCCGGTCAGAAGCTGCTTGGCTCCTGGTGCTCGTTTGACGGCGCGCGCTATAACGGAAGCCGCCTGGCGGCGCTGACCAATGTGAATCTCTTTGATGTGCTCGACGGCGTGCTTGACGGCCTGATTAAGCTGATGGGCTTTCAGGAAGGGCGCATCATGCTCTCCATTCAGGGGCTTTTGAGCGTGGGCGCGCTGGGCTTGCTGGCGCTGAGCATCCTTTTGTGCCTGCGCACGGCAAAAGCGGACAGCGCCGCACAGGCGGACGTTCCGGCGCGCTATGGTCTGCTGGCGCTGATGTTCAGCGCGGCGGTGACGCTGTTTACGTTTGTGTTTGTGGAGGAGCTGTATCTCAACCGCTACTGGCTGCCGGTTATGACGTTGGGCGGACCGGTGATGGCGATGTGCCTGAGCCGTGAAAAGCGCTGCGCGCTGCGCGTGCTTTCCTTGGCGGCGTTTGCCTGCGTGATGCTGGGGCTTTCTGCGGTGCAGATCCGCTCGTCGATGGCTAATCCGGAGATCGGCGAAGGCGATTGGTACAATGCGCAGGCTGTGCGCGAGAGCGGCGTGAAGCTAGGGTATGCGACCTTCTGGAATGCGAATGTGATGACCGAGCTGACGGACGGCGAGGTCGAGGTGGTGGGCATGGCGATTGCCCGCAATGCGCAGGATCAGGGATATCCGGAGTTGAGCGTCTGGCTGGAGACGAAGGAAAACCTGGCGGAGAGCCGGCCGCAGGAAGCTGTTTTCCTGCTGCTGGGGGAGGACGAAGCGCAGCAGCTGGAGGATTTCCTGCTGACCTGCGGCGCGCAGAAGCGGCCGCTGGCTGGCGAATGGCTGCAGATGCATGTCGTTGAAAGCCAGCAGAGGTTCTTTGAGGTGATGGCGCAGTTTGAATCCATCCGATAAATTGGGCGGATAACGGGAAATTTGCCGCAGGCGGGAGCATGAATGCGGTCTTATTCGTCATATATATGTATGGGAAATGCGCAAACGCCTA
>CAZACE010000436.1:0-1805 GCA_964483255.1 uncultured Oscillospiraceae bacterium | reverse complement strand
TGACCGGCTTGCCGGACTTGCGCAGCATGACCGCCACATCCTCATCGTCCGCCGTCATGCCGGTGCGGCCGTCGGTGAAAAAGAGGATGACGTCGCAGGTTTCAATCGCGATCTCGGCCTGACGGCGCATCTGCCTAAGCATGATGTCGTCCGTGCGCGGCTCGATGCCGCCGGTATCGATTAGGGTAAACTTGTAGTTGAGCCATTCGCAGTCCGCATAGATGCGGTCGCGGGTGACGCCGGGCGTATCCTCGACGATGGAGATGCGCTTCTTGGCGATCTTGTTGAAGAAAGTGGATTTGCCGACGTTCGGTCTGCCGACGACGGCGACAAGGGGCTTTGCCATGGTAATTATTCCTCCGTTCCGCGCAGGGCGTAGAGCAGATCCGCGCCGTCGTTATGGACGGGATGAATCGGGATGCCCAGCTCGCTTTGCGCCTGTTCAAGCGTCATATCGTCGAGGAAGATGTCCTCTCCCTCGCGGAGCATGCTTTTGGTAATGAGTATTTCGTCTGCCTGCTCTCCCTTGAGCTGGGAGACCAGATCCTGTCCGGTGATCAGACCGGCTACGGTGACCGTCTCGCCGAAGAATCGGTTGATGATGGGTTTGACAGTGATCTCCACGCCCTGCACAGGGTGGCGGTTGATCATATCGCGCAGGAAGGGCGCAACCGATGTGCCCGTGGCGATGATGACGCGGCGGTGCTTGTTGCGGCTCTGATCGGGATCAAAGCGCGCGGCGGATTCATACTCGTCGCGCAGCAAAGCAAGCAGACCAACGCCATTTTCAAACTGGGGGAAATCTTCGTAGGTCTCCACGCCGGGAATCGGGAGTCCGGCGATCATATAGAATTCGTCGGTGGGGAAAACAAATCGCGTGCCGAATCTTTCGAGCATCTCCTTCTGGAAAGCCTCCGCCTGACGGACGACTGTGAGCGCCTCTTCCTTCGTATAAGGACGAAGCGGATAAAGATGCTCGCGATAGCGTGTCAGCCCCACAGGAACCAGCGCCACCGTCAGCGCATGCGGCGCGAGGGAAGCGAGGTCGGTGAGCGTCCTGTCCAGCTCGGGTCCGTCGTTGATGCCGGGGCAGAGCACCACCTGACAGTGGAAGCTCATGTCGTTTTCGGCAAAGCGCGTGAGGTGTTCCATGATCCTGTCCGCGCGCACGTGGGAGAGCATCTTCTTGCGCAGCTCGCCGTTGGTCGTATGCACGGAAACATAGATCGGGCTGGCCTTGCGCTCGATCATGCGGTCCATCTCGCGGGAGGGCAGGTTGGTCAGCGTGACGAAGTTGCCAGCCATTAGAGACAGACGCCAGTCATCATCTCGCACATAGAGGCTCTCGCGCATGCCCGGGGGCATCTGCTCGATGAAGCAGAATACGCAGTGGTTGGCACAGGTCTTCGGACAGCTCATAAGCGTCGATTCCAGCGTCAGCCCCAGCGGATCCTCGATGCGCTTGCGGATATGCACGGTATGCTCTGTCCCGTCCTCTCTTTGAAGCAGAAGCTCCAAGGAAGGACGCGCGGTCAGGAACTGATAATCCACCAGATCCAGCACGGGCGTGGAGCTGATGGAAACGAGCGTTTCGCCGGCCGCAATGCCATGCCTTGCGGCAAGGGAGCCAGGGAATACGCTGACAATGCGCTGGGACATGAATGCAATACACCTCTTCTCAAAATAAACCCAACTTATTATCTACAAAGCGGGAAGAAAAGTCAAGGTATAAATGAAAAAGATGGGCAAATGTAAGAGTGTCAAACATAGGTTACACTTTATCGAAGAAGAGAACAGTCATGGGA
>CAZACE010000435.1:0-1805 GCA_964483255.1 uncultured Oscillospiraceae bacterium | reverse complement strand
AGGAGGAGATGCGCCAGCTTGACAGCCTGATCATGCGCGCGGCGGATGCTACGCGCGTGCCTGCGGGCGGCGCGCTGGCCGTGGATCGCGAGGCATTTTCCGGCTATATCACAAAGGCCATCGAAGAAAATGAGAACATCACCGTCCGGCGCGAGGAGATTGCCGAGATTCCCGAGGGGAACGTGATCATCGCCACCGGCCCGCTGACCAGCGACGCCCTGGCCGAAAAGATCGCCAGGCTGCCGGGCCTTGAGACACTCAATTTCTTTGATGCGGCCGCCCCAATCGTCTCCGGCGAATCGCTGGATATGAGCAAGGTCTTCCGTGCGGGCCGCTATGGCAGGGGCGACGATTATCTCAATTGTCCCTTCACCCGTGAGGAATATATGGCTTTTTACGAGGCGCTGCTGGGCGCTGAAAAGGCGGATGTGCATGGCTTTGACGGCACGCAGGTTTTCGAGGGCTGCATGCCCATTGAGGTCATGGCCTCGCGCGGCGAGATGGTGATGGCCTTCGGCCCGATGAAGCCGGTGGGTCTGACCGATCCGCGCACAGGCCGCGAGCCCTATGCCGCCGTACAGCTGCGCGCGGAGAATAACGAGGGCACGATGTACAACCTCGTGGGCTTTCAGACGAGGCTCAAGTGGGGCGAGCAGAAGCGCGTCTTCTCGATGATCCCGGGGCTGGAGAATGCGGAATTCTTGCGCTATGGCGTGATGCACCGCAACACATTCCTGCATTCGCCGGGCTTCCTTAATGAGCATTACGAGATGATTGCGCGCCCGGGTACGTATTTTGCGGGCCAGATGACGGGCGTGGAGGGCTATGTGGAGAGCGCGTCCAGCGGCATGGTCGCGGGCATTTCGCTTGCGCGCCGGATTCTTGGCATGGAGCCTGTGGATTTTACGCGCCTGACGGCTATCGGCGCGCTGGCGCACCATGTATCGCATGCCACGGGCGATTTCCAGCCGATGAATGCGAATTTCGGTCTTTTGGAATCCTGCGAAAAGCGGATCCGCAACAAGCAGGAGCGTTACGGCGCGATTGCGGCGAGGTCGCTCAATTTCATTGAAGCGCTGCGCTCCAATCCGCTCGCGTGCGATTTTTATCCGGAAGCCTGACTGACAAAACATATGACTTTTGAAACGGATGACAGTATGATATAATCATACTGTCATTTATGATATGGAGGACGACGATATGGCTTTGATGGGAACGACCATCTGCGCTGTTTTGAAGGATGGCAAGATTGCCGTGGCCGGAGACGGCCAGGTGACCATGGGCGAGAAGACGATCTTCAAGTCCACGGCGCGCAAGGTGCGCCGCATTTATGGCGGCAAGGTGGTCACAGGCTTTGCCGGCAGCGTGGCGGATGCGTTTGCGCTGTGCGACCGCTTTGAGGCGAAGCTGGAGCAATATTCCGGCAATCTGGAGCGCGCGGCTGTGGAACTGGCGCAGGACTGGCGCGCGGACAAGGCGATGCGCAAGCTGGAGGCGATGCTCATCGCTGCCTGTGGGGAGACGATGATGATCATTTCCGGCACGGGCGAGGTGATCACCCCGGACGACGGCATTGCGGCCGTGGGCTCGGGCGGAAACTACGCGATGGCCGCGGCGAGGGCGCTCAAGGAGAATACGGATCTCTCCGCCAAGGATATTGCCGAAAAGGCGCTGCATATCGCGGCGGATATCTGCGTGTATACGAATCACAATATCATCGTGGAAGAAGCGTGAGGGACATTGGGCTGCTGCCCAAACCCGCTTGAGGGATTTCATCCCTCAAACTCCCTTCTTCGCTTCGCGCT
>CAZACE010000434.1:0-1818 GCA_964483255.1 uncultured Oscillospiraceae bacterium | reverse complement strand
CCAGCAGCGGCATGAAGATATCGTTGACCAGGGACGTGGTGATCTTGCCGAACGCGCCGCCGATGATCACACCGATGGCCATATCCACGACGTTGCCGCGCATCGCAAACGCCTTGAACTCTTCAAAGAACTTTTTCATCGTGATGTCCTCCCTTGTATATGTGGTTGTTTCATGCTGTATATGATGATCAGCGCTCGCTGATGATCGCGTCAGGTATGCTCAGGCATCGCTTCCTCTTCGCCCTTGGCAGCATCCAGCTTGGCTGCGAGCTTCGAAAAATCGATCTCCGGCAGCTCGGAGAGCGACGAAATACAGAAATGTCTCAGGAATGCATCCGTCGTGCCGTAGAGAATCGGACGACCGAGCGCTTCTTTGCGGCCCACTTCCTCAATGAGTCCCTTGGTCATCAGCGACTGCACGGAATAATCGCACTTTACGCCGCGCACCTGCTCAATCTCCGCATTAGTCAACGGATGACGAGAGGCAATCACAGCCAGCGTCTCCATCACAGCCTGAGAAAGCGACTGCTTCTGCACGGGCTGCAGTAGCTTTTCCACAAACGGCGCATAGTCCGGCCGGGTAGCCAGCTGCACGTGCGCGCCAAAGCGCAGAAGGCGCAGACCGCGCCTGTCAAAGTCGTAGCCGCTCTCCAGCGCGTCCAGTGTTTCCTCCAGTTCTCCCTCGGTGATCTCCATCGCGCGGCAGATTTCCTTCTTCTCCACGGCATTGCCCGTGACAAAGAGGATCGCCTCCACGATGCCCACACGCTCGGCAAGCTCAAGCTTCGGCTTGCTCTGATCCAGATGAAGCTGTGTCTGCTCCGTCTTTTCCATCTTCTTCTCCATTTTCTTCCCCGTCCTTGCGGCCGGGCATGATCAGTATGTCTTCAAAGGCCTGCTCCTGCTGCGCATGCAGCTTGCCCAGCTTGAGCAGCTCAAGCATTGCCATGAAATACGAAACGATCTCATCGCGCGTCACCTGCTGGGAGAGCATATCCGAAAAGAGCACAGGACCCTTGCGCAGCCTCGCCGTCAGGTTATACGTGCATTGCTCAATGGTGAACTTATCTCTTGTGATCGCGCGGAAGACGCGGCCCGGATCAGCCTCCTGCGTCTGCCTGGCGATGATGCGCTCCAGCGCGCGCACAAGGCCCTGCAGCGTGAGGCCCGTGAGCTCCACAGGCTGCGGCGGCAGCGGATATTCCTCCGGGAGCTTCGAGAAGACCTGCATCGCGGCCTGCTCGAATTCCTTCATCCGTCCCGCGCTCTCTTTGTAGAGCTTGTACTCTTCGAGCCTGCGGATGAGCGCCTGCTCGGGCGTCTCCTCGCCTTCCTCTTCGGGCTTGGGCGGGCGCGGCAGCAGCGCGCGGGATTTGATCTCCAGCAGCGTCGCCGCCATCGTCAGAAACTCGCTGGCCACGTCCATATCCAGCTCGTCGAGGCCATCCAGCGAGGCCAGATACTGCTCGGTGATTTCGGAAACAAAGATATCCTTGATATCCACCTTCGCGCGGGTGATCAGATGCAAAAGCAGATCGAGCGGGCCCTCAAACTGTTTGAGCGATACAACGTATGCCATTGCTTACCCCCAGATCAGGCGGATCGGCCAAAGCAGCAGATCCTGCGCGGGATAGACCACTGCGGAAATGATTTTGCCCAGAATCCCCTGAGCAGCGAGGATCATCACGATAACCATGCCGATGTTGAACGCGCGCTCGGACAGATGAATCCTGCCCTTGAAAAGCAGATCATTCACGACATGATAGCCGTCCAGCGGCGGCAGCGGAATGAGATTGAAGACGGCAAGCGTGATGTTCA
>CAZACE010000433.1:0-1821 GCA_964483255.1 uncultured Oscillospiraceae bacterium | reverse complement strand
CCGACCATGCGCTGCTGCGTATTCAAGGAGCGCGCCATCCTCGGAGAACGCGTGAAGATCGCCATGGGCGGCGATAAGAAGAACAACAACGTCATCGAAGTCATCGACATCGCCTGTGATGAATGCCCGGCGGCCGGCTATGAGGTAACCGCCTCCTGCCGCGGCTGTCTGGCGCACCGCTGCGAGGACGTCTGCAAGCGCGGCGCGATCACCTTCGATCACAACCATGTCGCCCACATCGACAAGACAAAATGCGTGGAATGCGGCGCATGCGCGAAGGTCTGCCCGTATACCGCAATCATCCATCATCAGCGTCCCTGCCAGACGGCCTGCAAGGTGAAAGCAATTTCCATCAATTCTGACGGTGCTGCCGCCATTGACAATGAGAAATGTATCTCCTGCGGCGCATGCGTGTATCAGTGTCCGTTCGGCGCGATCATGGACAAGAGCCAGATCGTGGACGTCATCGATATTCTGCGCGAGGGTGAATTTGGTGCGAACTACAAGGTTTACGCCGTCGTCGCCCCGTCCATCGCCAGCCAGTTCACCTATGCCAAGCTGGGCCAGGTGATCACCGGCCTCAAGAAGATCGGCTTCCATACGGTCGTTGAGGCTGCGCTGGGCGCGGACATGGTTGCCATGTGGGAGAGCAAGGAGATTGCCGAGAAGGGCTTCCTGACCAGCTCCTGCTGTCCGGGCTTTGTGCAGTACATCAGGAGCGCATTCCCGGCGCTGACGCAGTATATCTCCCACAATCCCTCCCCGATGGCCGCGATGGGCAAGTACATCAAGCAGACCGACCCGACGGCGAAGATCATCTTCATCGGACCGTGCACGGCCAAGAAGATGGAAATGCAGCGCGAGGACGTGCGCCCCTACATCGACGCCGTGCTCACCTTCGAGGAGCTGCAGGCGCTCTTTGACAGCCGCGAGTTCGACATCGTCAATCTGGAGGAGGACGTGCTGGATAACGCGTCCTACTTCGGCCGTATCTTCGCGCGCGTCGGCGGCCTGACTGACGCCGCCGTGCAGGCGCTCAAGGAGCAGAACATCGACTTTGAGATCAAGCCCGAGGTCTGCGACGGCATCGAGGCCTGCAAGATCGCCCTGCTCAAGAAGAGCAAGAACGCGCTTGCAGCAAACTTCATCGAGGGTATGGCCTGCTCCGGCGGCTGCATCGGCGGCGCGGGCTGCCTGACCCACGGCCCCAAGGACAAGACCCAGGTCGACAAGTACGGCCAGGAAGCCTTCGAGAAGACGATTTCCGACGCGATTTCCATGCTGTAAAACACAGTCTATATTCTGGCGGCTCTGTTTGTGTGCAGTGCCGCCATTTCGTTACATATCTTAACAAATCATTATCGGAATATGTTGCTTATTTCCATTGAAACGCTTATAATTGTTATAATATACTCTACAAAATACACGAAAGGATTGTTCTTTTCATGAAACACATTTTTGCGTGCCTGTTTCTGAGCTGCGCGTTGATCCTGTCTTCTTCCTGCGCGTTTGCAGCCCAGTATAACTATCAGCCGATGGACAGTGATCGCATCGTCTATTCCCTGCCCGAGGGTCTGAGCGCAAAAGTCACCAAGGCGAATGGCCAGCTGAACGTGCTCGTCGACAGCGCAAAAACGAACTGGGACAAGCTCGTCACCAATGTCAATAGCACGGGCACAATCGAAATGAGTCTGGCTTCCCAAGCACCAAACGACAGCATTACACAGTATAGCCAGATCAACCTGCGCAACGGGCTCGTACCCAATGAAGGCACAATGCTTGAACAAGCCTTTATTGAGTTCGATGTGGTCGTCAACAGCG
>CAZACE010000432.1:0-1822 GCA_964483255.1 uncultured Oscillospiraceae bacterium | reverse complement strand
TCAGAAGGATAAATGAATTTGACAAGCGCGGCAGTGTGCTGTAAAGTGATAAGAGAAAGCATGTGCAGGAGGAGATTGCCATGAGAATTGCTGTGATCGGCGCGGGCGCGATGGGCGCGCTCTACGGCGGCTATCTGAGCAGGCACAACGATGTGCTGCTGGTGGACGTGAACAAGACGCAGGTGGATACGATCAACGAAAAGGGACTGATCATCCATGAGCCGGATGGAAGCTCGGCAGTCTATCATCCCAGGGCAACGACGAAGCCCGAGGGTGTGGAGCCGGTCGATGTGATTGTGCTGTTCGTCAAGGCGATGTTCTCCAAGGCGGCGCTGGAAAATTGCCGCAGCATCATCGGTCCGGATACCTACCTGATGACCCTGCAAAACGGCAGCGGCCATGAGGACACGCTGCTTGAGTTTGCCAATCGCGATCACGTGGTCATCGGCACGACGCAGCACAACAGCGCCGTGCTTGGCTTTGGCGAAATCCGCCATGGCGGCAGCGGCAAAACCTGCATCGGCCTGACAAACGGCGATGCGCAGCGCCTTGCGCCCATCGCCGAGGCATTCACCGCCTGCGGCCTGGAGGCCGCCTGCGACGATCAGGTGCAGAAGCTGATCTGGGGCAAGATGTTCACCAATGTTTCCGCCAGCGTGCTGACCGGCGTTCTGCAGACGCCGCTGGGCTTTATCGCCGAGGATGCGCATGCCTGGGCGCTGTGCGAGAAGCTCGTGCGCGAGGCTGTGGCCGTCGCCGCGGGCGAGGGGCTGGCGTTTGATGCGGATGCGAAGGTCGCCGAGGTTCGCGGCGTTTGCGAGCGCAGCCCGCAGGGTCTGACCAGCATCTATGCGGATCTGCGCGACGGCAGGAAGACCGAGGTGGATACCATCTCCGGCAGCGTCGTGCGCGCCAGCCGCAGGAATGGCGTGCCCGCCCCGACGCACGAGGCCATGGTCGCGCTGGTTCACGCCATGGAAGGCAAGAACGCGAAGTGACGTTAGGGGACGCTGGGCTGCCGCCCAGACCTGCTTGAGGGATTTCCATCTCCTCGCTCGACGCTCGTCGGTCAGGGCAGCTCTGACAGCCCACTGGGCTGTCATTCACTCCTGCCCTAGTTCAGCTGAACCCTCAAACTCCCTTCTTCGCTGCGCGTGCGCGCAGCGGCGGGGAATGTAAGTACGGCATGTTAAAACAGGCGCGAAGCGTAATAGGGGTCTGGGGATGAAATCCCCAGGCAGGTTTGGGCGGCAGCCCAACGTACCCTGTTTACTCAATGCAAATCACAGGCTGTGAAAGCCTGATATATGGAGGTTATACGTATGGGTCCTGTATACGAACTCAATGGTTATCGTCTGGTCGATCTGACGAAGGTGCTCGATCCCGCCACCGAAAGCCGCCGCTGTCATCTGATTCGCTACAACACCGGCGGTCCGATTCCGGATTTCCACACCGCGCTGGATCTGACCAGCCATCTCGGCACGCACTGCGAGTGCCCGTATCATCACTTTGAGGACGGCGCGTCCGTGGGCGACCTGCCGCTGACCACCTTCATGGGCCGCGCGCTCTATGTGACGCTCGATCTGCCGGAGAATCACCAGATTACCGGTGAGGATCTGGAGAAGGCGCTGGGCGATCGCGTGAAGGAAGGCGACATCGTCATCCTGGACAGCCCGCACAAGATTCCGCCGTTCACCCCGCTGACCAACAGCCCGGACGATCATCGTCTGGTTATCGGCGAAGACAGCGCGAAGTGGTTCGCCGCCAAGAACGTCAAGTGCGTCGGCTTTGGCGACGGCGTATCCATCGAGGACTGCGAGGC
>CAZACE010000431.1:0-1834 GCA_964483255.1 uncultured Oscillospiraceae bacterium | reverse complement strand
GCGCCTCTTACGAAGGCAAGGCCGATTCCGTGATCACGCATACCGTCTATTACATGCCCAATGCGGATATCTACACCCGCCGCGCCTGGGATCTGGATTCCCAGTACAACGATCTGGTCAACTACATCAACATCCGCAAGGGTACGATCTACATGGGCATTGGCACGGTTGAACGCATCATCAGTACCGCGCCGCAGATGGCCATTATGAACATCGGCAGCGAGACGTTTGAAAAGCTGGTCATGATTGAGAACAGCTCCAAGACGACCTGGGAGGTTGGCGAGAAATACAGGATCTACGGCGACGCCTACGGTCTGTACGACACCATGCCGCGACTGACCGTCCGCTACACGTATCTGGCAGAATAACGCCTGCAAAAAGAGCTTCCGAAGCAAATTGGAAGCTCTTTCTTATTCCTCTTTGATGAAGCCGCTTTGAATGCGCCGCCCACGGCGCGCGAGGCTTTCGGCTCATCCAATCCTCTCCTTTTCACTTGACGCAGGCAGCATGCACATGCATAATATTTGTATCAACATTTCTGTGGAGGTGCGCCATGGAGCTTCTGCTTGACAAAATGTGCTTTTTGTGCGACGAAACCCGAATGCTCACCGGCATCACCGTCGCCTATGGCACAAGCCGTGAAAGCGAACATGCGCTTTTCGGCCGTGCGCAGGAAGTAACGCTTGAAAACGGTGAATTCGTTCCCCATGTGCGCCCACTGCGCCATGACAGCATATTCGATCTCGCATCGCTGACCAAGCTCTTCACCAGCGTGATGACGATGATCCTTGCTGAGCGCGGCATGCTCTCCCTTGATGAGCGCATCGGCGAAATCGATTCCCGGTTTGTTCATCTGAAAGATGTGACCGTATTTGACACGCTCTGCTATCGCGTATGCCTGCAGACACCCGGACGCATCGACGACGCCCCTTCTCCCGAAGAGGGGTTTGCGCGCCTATTTGCTGTGCATACAGCGCCCTCGCCCGCCGTACGGATTTATTCGGACATCAACGCAATGGTCATGAAATACGTGATCGAGCAGAAGACCGGCATGGCGCTCTACGACGCGATATGCAAATATATTCTTTCTCCCGCCGGCATGGCAGAAACCTGGGCATGCGTGCCAGAAGACGAGCGCAGCCGCTGTGTCTGCTACAACTACGAGCACCGCATCGTGCGCGACCATTGCATCCTGCGAAGCGATACCGCTTTGGGCGTTCCGCACGACCCCAAGGCCATGCTGCTGGGCGCCGGCGGCGATCTATGCGGGCATGCAGGACTCTTCTCCACGCGCGCAGACATGGTACGCTTTTCCCAGGCGCTGCTTCGCGGCGAGCTGATCTCAAGAGATTCTCTTATCGAAATCGCTACCAACCGCACAGGAAAATTCAACGGAGACGGCACGTATCGTCAGCCGCTGGGCTTCCTCTGCTTCACGAAGCATCCCCTGCAGCGCCTGAGCGAGGTGCCTGCGCACATGGGTGCGCACGCGCTTGGCATCAGCGGCTTTACGGGCAATCATCTGGTGCTCGATCCTGAGCTGGACTGCTTCGAAGTGTTCCTTGGCAACCGCTGCCATGCCCGCGTATCGCACATCACGCCGCCGCAAGGCGTGGAGCTTTCACATTATGGCCTGGATGAGATTGGCGCGGGGCTCGTTCCCTGGCCGGACGGCAGACTGGTTCCTTCTTCTGCAAAATACGTCTATCAAAAAGACGCATGCCTGCACGAACCTATCGTGCAGCGCATGCGCACCCTTGGCTGGCTCGCGTAAAGCGGGCCTTTTTTATTGGGAACGCTGGGCTGCCGCCCAGACCTGCTCGGGGACATTGTC
>CAZACE010000430.1:0-1835 GCA_964483255.1 uncultured Oscillospiraceae bacterium | reverse complement strand
CGCGAAGCGTAATAGGGAGTCTGAGGGTTCGGCTTTTCCGAACTGGGGCAGGAGTGAATGGCAGCCCTAACGTTTCCCCGTTGTCTTCCGGGCAGTCTATTTTTGTGTCCGGCTGCATAGGTTGGAAGGCAATAGGATGGAAACGGGGAGGGACGCGCTGTGGAACTGAAGCTGACGCGGGAGACGCTGCGCTTTGAGCGATTCGCGGGGCGCAGCGAGGAACAGGTGACCATTGAGGGCGAGGCGACGCTGCCGGGCAGCATGCGCGATGCGGTAACGGTGCTGAGCGTACAGGCGCAGGCACATCTGACAGGCGCGCAGGCGGGCAGGGATGAAGCAGGCGTGCGCGGGCGCGTGTGCTTTCATGTGCTCTATACTCAGGGCGATCTGACCCGGGTGCGCGCGCTGGAGACAAGCTGCGATTTTACGCATACCATGCCCATGGCGGGCATGACGGCGAATATGCGGCTGGAACCGGCAGTTTATGTGCAGGAGACGGAGGGCATCGCAGGCAGCGGCCGCATGACGCTGCGCGCGCTGCTGCTTGTGACGCTGGAAGCCTTTGAAATGGCGGAGCGGGAAATCGTTGCGGGAGCCGATGACGGCGGGACGGGCAATCTGCTCACGAAACAGCAGACGGTGAGGAGCTGCATGCGCGAGATGGCGGGCGAAAATAAGACGCTTGTGCGCGAGGAATTCGATCTGCCATCAAAGCTCGGCGTGGGCGATGTGCTCAGCGCATCGGCGACAGCGGGTGAATGCGAGCTCTCCGGCGGCAATGGGCGCATCGGCGTATCCGGCAGGATCGAGGTGCGCGTGCTGCATCGGCCAAGCGAAGCGGGCAATGCGCTGGTGACCACCGCGCATGAGATGCCGTTTGAGATGAGCGTCGACGCAGCAGCAGAGGATGACGCGCAGCTGCAGGCCGAAGCTGAGGTCATAGACGTGATGGCGGATTCGATTGAAAGCGATAAAAGCCGCACGCTCCGGGTGGAGGCGCAGGTGCGCGTGAGGCTCATGCGAAGCAGGCAGGAGGAGAAGGAGATCCTTTCGGATTTGTACAGCCTGTCCGGCCCCGTGCTTGAGCCGGTTACGGAGATGATCGAGCTGCATACCTGCGAAAAACACATGCAAGCTCGCGAGAGCACGCGGCTTCAGGTGGCGCTGCCGGTGGATGCGCCGCCGATCGGCACGCTGCTTGCCGGCTTTGCCCGGCCGACAATCACGGCTGTATCGCCTTCGGGACGCAGGCTTGATGCAGAGGGCGTTATGCAGGTGACGCTGATTTATCTGCCGCTGGATTCGGATATTCCGTATGCCGTGCATACGCGCGAGCCGTTTGCGATGACATTTCCGATCGAAACGCGGGAAGGCGTGAGCGCGCAGGCCTATACCATTGAAACCATGACAGGCCCGACAACCAGCGACCGCGCGGAGCTGCGCTGCGTGCTGGGTCTGCATGCAGCGGAGCATGGCGTGGCGCAGATGCAGGTGGTGACGGATGTGGAGCAGAAGCCGGAACCCAGACAGGAGCATGGTTTTGTGCTGGTTTGGCCGGCGGAGGGCGAATCGCGCTGGGATACGGCCAGGAAGCTGCGCGTGCGGGAGGAAAGCCTGCGGCCTGCGGGTAAGAATGCGCTGCTGGCGTTCAGACGCTGACGGCAAGAGAAGCTCCTTCGGCGGCCCGGAGGAGCTTTTTGCCGGAAAGAAAAAAAGGGGTTGACAAAGGTGCCATGTTGTCATATAATAGTTCTGCTGGTTCGAGCAGACTGGAGAGATGGCCGAGTGGTTTAAGGCGCTGGTCTTGAAAACCAGTGATACCGAGAGGTACCGGG
>CAZACE010000429.1:0-1837 GCA_964483255.1 uncultured Oscillospiraceae bacterium | reverse complement strand
CAGCTTGCGCGCGCGGTCCACGCGGACCCAGATGACGTCGTTGGAGTCGATTTCGTACTCCAGCCATGCGCCGCGGCTGGGGATCACCTGCGTATCAAACAGATGCTTGCCGGCCTTGTCGATGCTCTCGCGGTAGTAAACGCCAGGGGAGCGGACCAGCTGGCTGACGATGACGCGCTCACCGCCGTTGATGATGAACGTGCCGTTCTCCGTCATCAGCGGGAAGTCGCCCATGAAGACTTCGCTCTCCTTGACCTCGCCGGTCTCGTTGTTGGTCAGGCGAGCCAGAACCTTCAGCGCAGTGGAGTAGGTCATATCGCGCTCGCGGCATTCCGCCAGCGTATACTTGGGCGTCTTGTCCAGAGAGTAATCGATAAACTCCAGCTTCAAGTTGCCATTGAAATCGTAAATCGGCGAAACGTCATTGAGAACCTCGCGGAGATCCTCCCTGAGAAAACGCTCGTAAGAATTCTTCTGAACTTCGATCAGATCGGGCATCTCCACAACTTCTTCAATGCTGGCGAAGGACTTGCGAATCCTGCCCTTTCCAAGCTGCACGTCGTGAACTCCGACGTACTTCATGATCTCAGCTTCCTCGCGTGCGTCGCGGACGGTAACCATGAATGCCATCACCCCTAACTTGTCTAAAACCTTGCAAAGGATCATGCAATGTGCACGTAAGCTTTGAAACTGCTCATTGCCAAACAGCTCAAAGCGTTGTACAATGGTCTCATGAAGCCTTGTCCACCGGACATAGCTTTGCTATTGTGCATACTAATGCAATATAGTATTGTATCCCGTTTTTAAAGTCCTGTCAAGCATTTCCGGCACTTTTTCGTAAAAATATTTTGAAAAATGTGAAGTTCTGTAACATAAACCATCGCTTTGGCGAAGACACACAAAAAGGAGCGGCGCTCACCGCTCCTTTTTGGTTGTTCCAGGGTCACTCAAAAGCCGCAGCCGCGCCCAGCGCATGAAGGGTCTGTTCCCCCGCCGCGCAGGAAAGCATATAGACGCGCTCGCCGTCGCGCGCGCTGAGCATGCCTTCTTCCCCGTGCAGACTGTATACCGCGTCCAAGCCCGCCAGCGAAAAGCCCGTGATCAGCTGCGCCGTCCATTTTTCAGCTGCAAGCCGCTCGATATACGCCGCCGGGCTCGCCGAAATCGCCTTCGCCTCAAGCCCGTCCTGCGTTTTGTATATGCGCGTGGTCACCGTGCAGGTTTCCCCGCCCATTTCCTGCTGCGCCGTCTGCTCGGAAATCAGCTGCGCATCCGGCAGGGCCAGCAGCGCATGCTCCCCGGCCGCGGACGCCTGCTGCATCCCCTGCGTCTGCCCGCCCGCAAGCTGATAGGCCATCGCGCCATAGAATGCGGCGGCCATCACAAGCGCCAAGACAATACCGGGCAGCATGCCAACGGCACGGGATAACCACTTTTTCTTGTTTTTTGACTTCAAAATTTCATCTCCGCTCCACTTTCAGAAAATACAAGGCACCATTTTATCCACAAATCTCCATTTTTCAAAAAACGCCGCAGGCAACCCATCCTGCGGCGTTTCTTTTGAATCTTAAGCCTCTTCCTGTCCCATCTCGCCCGCGACGAGATCGACAAACTGCCTGGCAATGCGCGGTGAGCAGCCGTTGTGGCTGACCGTCCATGCGCGGGCGCGCGGCATGAGCGCCTCCCAGTCATACTGCAGGCCTCGGGCGTCCAGCAGCGCATGACAGATGACGAAATACTCGCCCTGAGAGGGCGCCAGAAAGGTGAGCCGCAGGTCAAAGCGATCCGCCAGGGAGAATTTCTCCTCCATGGTATCGCGCTCGGTGACGTCGTCCTG
>CAZACE010000428.1:0-1846 GCA_964483255.1 uncultured Oscillospiraceae bacterium | reverse complement strand
GCTTTCCTTATTCCTTCATGCGCGCAAAGTAATCGCCATACGTCGTGCCGTCATGTCCGATCAGCTTTTCCTCCCGCGCGGCAAAGCCCATCTGCTCAAGCGCATGGATTCTCTCCTTCGCACACGGCACGACCTTCGTTGCGATCATAGCGCAGTCAAACAGATCATACGTCTGTAGCACGATCTGTTCCAGAATCTCCTGGATTTCTTCTGCCTGCTCGTAATCGCTTCTCAGATCCAGCCGGAGGATGCCGCAATTGTCAAACCAGTCGTCTGCACTTCGGTTGAACAGCTCAATCGTACCAATCGCTTCTGAGCGCCGCTTGTCCACAACCGCCCAGCGGACAAAATACCGCTGCTTATAGGAGTCTAGCCAGAAATCGATTGCACTGCGCATGCGCGCCATCGTCGTGTAGTGAAAGTCGTCGCCGTGGCAATTGTCGCTGTTGAAAAGCGGAACAGCCTTCTCATCCGAATAGACCTTCAAAAGCGCTGCGCAATCCTCCAGACTGACCGGCCTGAGCATAAAGCGATCCCCTTCAAACGAGGGACAATGTTCATATACATTCTGCATACTCATCACGCTCCTTTCGCCCATTATCGCATATCTCACGCCAAAATACAAGAACATTCGTTCGTATATTTGACAGAAAAAGACGCCCGATTGCTCGGGCGTCTTTGGCTTTTGGGGTTTTCCGTCAGGCCGGAAATCAATACATTTCCTTGACCTCGACGTCGCGATAACGCGGCATGCCGGTGCCGGCCGGAATGATCTTGCCGATGATGACATTCTCCTTGAGGCCGACGAGGTGGTCTTCCTTGCCCTTGATCGCGGCCTCGGTGAGCACGCGGGTCGTCTCCTGGAAGGAGGCGGCAGAGAGGAAGGACTCGGTAGCCAGAGCAGCCTTGGTGATGCCCAGCAGGATGCGCTTGGCAACAGCCGGACGGCCGCCGTTCATGATCGTCTTCTCGTTCTCCTTCTCGAAGTGGAAGATATCGACCATAGAACCCGGGAGCATGCTGGTATCGCCGGCGTCCTCGACGCGAACCTTGCGCAGCATCTGATGGACGATGACCTCGATGTGCTTGTCGCCGATGCCGACGCCCTGCAGGCGGTAAACCATCAGGACTTCCTTGAGCAGGTGCTCCTGAACGGCCTTGACGCCGAGGATGCGCAGCAGGTCGTGCGGGTTGATCTGGCCTTCGGTCAGCTCGTCGCCCGCCACAACACGGTCGCCCTCCTTCACCTTCAGGCGGCTGCCATAGGCGATCGGATAGGCCTTGATGGTGCCGTCGTCGGAGGTGATGAGCAGCTCGCGCTTCTTCTTGTTCTCGCCCAGGGAGATGGTGCCGGAGATCTCCGCCAGCATCGCTTCGCGCTTGGGCTTGCGGGCCTCAAACAGCTCCTCAACACGGGGAAGACCCTGTGTGATGTCCTTCTCGGACGCAACGCCGCCGGTATGGAAGGTACGCATCGTCAGCTGCGTGCCCGGCTCGCCGATGGCCTGCGCCGCGACGATGCCGACAGCCTCGCCGATGTTGACGTAGCCGCCATGAGCGAGGTCCTGACCGTAGCACTTGACGCACACGCCGGTCTCGTTGCGGCAGGTCAGCACAGAGCGGATCTGCACGGCCTTGATGCCGGCAGCCACGATCTCGTTGCCTTTGTCGTAGGAGATCATCTCGTTCATCGGGACGATCACCTCGCCGGTCATCGGGTTGACGACATCTTCGGCAGCGACACGGCCGACGATGCGGTCGATCAGCTTCTCGATCGGATCACGCTCGGAGCCGATGGCGGTCACGGTGATGCCGCGGATCTTCTCGCGGCGGGAAGCGAAGCAGT
>CAZACE010000427.1:0-1846 GCA_964483255.1 uncultured Oscillospiraceae bacterium | reverse complement strand
GCACGATCATCTCGCACATGCGCTTGGTCGCGCCCATCACGTTGGTGGGGTTGACAGCCTTATCGGTCGAAATCAGCGTGAACTTCTTTACGCCATAGCGCTCGCTGCTCGAGACGATATTGAGCGTACCGAAGACATTGTTCTTGACCGCCTCACAGCAGTTATGCTCCATCAGCGGCACATGCTTGTGCGCCGCGGCATGCAGCACAATATCCGGATAATAGCGCTCAAAAACACGATCCAGCGCCGCGCTGTCGCAGACAGAAACAATCTCCACCCGTACATCCAGCGTCACGCCGTATGCGATGCGCAGCTCCTGCTGAATATCATACGCGCCGTTTTCGTAGACATCCAGAATGACGAGCCGCTTGGGCTGCATCTTGGCAATCTGGCGGCACAGTTCGCTGCCAATAGAGCCGCCGCCGCCGGAGATGAGCACCGTCTTGCCGCGATAATACGCATGCGTGCGCTCATGGGTAAACTCCATCGGCTGACGGAAAAGCAGCTCCTCAATGTCGAATTCGCGCATGCTGCGCCTGCCGTTTTCCACGGTCTGCGTCAGCGGATAATCATATACCTTGAGCTTGCAGCCGGTCTGCTTGTAGAGTTCATAGAGTTCGAGCTTGCGGTCCGCCTGCATTTTGGGCAGCGCAAACACAATCTCCTGAATCGGGAAGCTCATCAGACGCTCCTGCGTCGCCTCCTCCTCGGAGAGCACGGGAACACCGTTGATGCTTCGGCCAATTTTCTCTTTATCGATATCGATGAAGCAGCAGGGCCTGTAAGCCGAGCGCGGATTGTTGGTCAGCTCCTCGGCGAACATCACGCCCACGCGGCCGGCGCCGACCACGGCGATATTGATCTTCGGCGTAATCTGCTGACTGGCATTGTGCCTGCCGCGCGGTTTGTCGCTCAGGCCGGTAAAGCCTGCCGTCATCCTGCGCAGCACATTGGCGATTTTATTGTCATTGTATTCGTAGAGATACTGATAGACAAAGCGGATGGTCATGCCAAAGAGCAGATTCAGCGCCACGATGCACAGCGCACGCACAAACGAAATCTTATAGTGCGTGGGCATCGCCACAGTCTGCACGGCAAAATAGGTGATACCTGCAAACAGATCCATCAGGATCATCTGCATATAGGCCATCGTTCCGCCGTATCGCCAGATCTGACGATATACGCCGCCCAAAGACCGCCAGCCGAATATGCTCGCAATCCCCAGAAGGGTCTGCAGCGCAA
Organism: uncultured Oscillospiraceae bacterium; assembly: GCA_964483255.1. Taxonomy (GTDB): domain Bacteria; phylum Bacillota; class Clostridia; order Christensenellales; family Aristaeellaceae; genus Ventricola. The sequence continues at coordinate 604 of CAZACE010000427.1, read as the reverse complement.
CGGCATCCTTTGCCAGATGCTCATCTGCGCTGGGATAGATGACCAGCATCAGTACATCCACAAACAGCAAAAGCGCCAGATCGCAAAGCATCAGCTTGATTTTATGATTCTGCCGGCTATGCTCTGCCTGCCTGTTTTCCTGTAACATATCGAAATTCTTTCCCTTCCGTTCCTGTCCCTTCAGAAACGAAGCGTTTAATTATCAACGCCGGAAAGGGCAACCCTCTCCAGTATCGATACCATATACATTATATGCTTTTTGTCAATTCTTTGCAATCTTTCCGGCATACAATTGCATGGCAATCATGATCCGCGTGCCTGTGAATATCCAAAGCATCAGCAGCAAGCCCCTTTGCCGCCAGAGCGATGCGCTCCAGCAAAGACAGGTCGCTAAAAGCACACGATGATTAAGGGTATCATGTTTTGCCCCGCCCGTCAAGCACGCGCATCTTCTGCGCTTTTTTGCATAAATGGCATAGGATTTCTCCCTGATCCGTGATACAATACTGAATGTCTCAAAGAAGCCTTCGCCGCATGAAGCTCAATGACAAACGCACATTCCTGGCGGGTCTGGCACTTCTGTCCATGACACTGTATCGGCGGG
>CAZACE010000426.1:0-1847 GCA_964483255.1 uncultured Oscillospiraceae bacterium | reverse complement strand
TCCGTGGATAAGAAGAAGAATAACCGGTTTATCAACTTCATCACCAACCCGAAGTACATCATGGTGCTCGCCACCATCGGCATCTTCTTGGCCATCTACATTTTCGGCGCCGTTCTCTATGGCGCTAAGGGCTTCACCAAGCTGCGCACCTTCGCCATGCTGTTCGTGGATAACGCCTACATCGGCATCTCCGCGGTCGGCATGACCATGGTGCTCATCACCGGCGGCATCGATCTGTCCGTTGCAGCCGTCGCCTCCCTGACCGGCATGTTCATCGCCTATGGCACCACGGTGCTCGGCCTTGATCCGGTGCTGTGCATGGCGTTTTCCATCGCGGTCGGCATCCTGCTCGGCCTTGGCATGGGTGCGCTGGTCACCTACCTCAAGATTCCGCCGTTCGTCGCCACGCTGACGGGCATGTTCCTCGCGCGCGGCGTGTGCTCCCTCATCAGCCGCGATTCCATCTCCATCGACAACGATCTGATCGACAAGATGGCTGGCTGGAAGATGTACTTCATGACGCTCAAGGATGGCGAATGGGTCAAGATCAAGCCCGTCGCTTACATCAACCTGAACGTCGTGATGTTCATCGTCATGATCCTCATCGGCACCTACATCCTGCAGAAGACCCGCTTTGGCCGCAACGTCTACGCCATCGGCGGCAACGAGCAGTCCGCCCGCCTGATGGGTCTGCCGGTTAACAGGACAAAGATGATGGTTTACGGCTTCAACGGCCTGTGCTCCGCGCTGGCCGGTATCGCCTATTCCCTGTATGTCAAGTCCGGCTGGAACCTGGCGCTGCAGGGCGGCGAGCTGGACGTCATCTCCGCTGCGGTTATCGGCGGCGTGCTCCTTTCCGGCGGCGTCGGCTACATGGTCGGCACGTTCTTCGGCGTGCTGCTCAAAGCCGTCATCCCCTGCCTGATCACCTTCAACGGCACGCTCTCCTCCTGGTGGGGCAAGATCATCACGGGTCTGCTCGTGCTGCTCTTCGTCGCGCTGCAGCAGATCGTCATGCATGGCAACTTCTTCAAGAAAAAGAAGGGAAATCCTGCGGTCAAGAAGGAATAATTCTTCTTCGTTTCTCTGTCTCTTTTGCGGCGGGAAGCAGCGGCAAACGCCGTTTGCTTCCCGTTTTTTGTTGATTCGACGGTCGGCGTCCATTTCGTGAAAAAAGGCTGTACGTACCCCAAATTCTATGGTACAATAACGTTAATGGAAACTGTTGCTATTTTGCATTTATATCCACCCGACAGAAAGGAAACCAACATGAATCAGTATATCAAGCAGGGTCAGGCTGTGCTGGGCATCGAGCTGGGTTCCACCCGTATCAAAGCCGTGCTCATCGGCGCTGATCATGCGCCGATCGCCTCCGGCGACCACACCTGGGAAAACCGCCTGGTCAGCGGCGTGTGGACCTATCACATGGAAGACGTCTGGGCCGGCATTCAGGACGCTTATGCCAACCTGGTCAAGGACGTAGAGGCCAAGTATGGCGTAAAGCTCACAAAGCTCAAGGCGCTGGGCGTCTCCGCGATGATGCACGGCTATCTCCCCTTTGACAAGGACGACAACCAGATCTGCGAATTCCGCACCTGGCGCAATACCATGACCGGTCAGGCCGCCGACGAGCTGACTGCGCTTCTGGGCTTCAACATTCCGCAGCGCTGGTCCATCGCGCACCTGTATCAGGCGATCCTGAACAAGGAAGCGCACCTCCCGCAGCTTTCCCGCCTGACCACCCTGGCCGGTCATGTGCATTACGCGCTCACCGGCAAGCACGTCATGGGCGTGGGCGCAGCCTGCGGCATGTTCCCCATCGACTGCGAGACGGGCACCTACGATGC
>CAZACE010000425.1:0-1850 GCA_964483255.1 uncultured Oscillospiraceae bacterium | reverse complement strand
TGGATCAGGAGGATTCTGCGACAGCGATGGTTTATGCCTGCGAGCTGGAGGGCGCGATTGAGCACGTGTATGAGCGTCAGGTGCTGACCGTGGAAAACATCATCTGAATCACAGATTCAGCGCGGTTATCTCTTCGGCAATGGCGGCTTCGTCCGGCTTCATGGCTTCCAGCGTGCGGGAGAGGAGGTCATCCAGCTCCCAGCCAAGCAGCTGCGCGCCCTGCGCGATCACCTCGCGGGAGCAGCCTGCGGCAAAGCCTTTGCTCTTGTATTTTTTCTTGAGGCTCTTGAGGTCCATATCGGTGATGCTGCCGGAGGGGCGCATCTTGGCGCAGGCGCCGATCAGGCCGGTGAGCTCGTCGCAGGCGAAGAGAACCTTCTCCATCTGGTGCTCAGGCGCGACGTCGGTGCACAGGCCGTAGCCATGGCAGACGACAGCGTGGATCAGACGCTCATCGCAGCCTGCCTTCTCCAGCAGCTCCACACACTTCTTGCAGTGCTCATCGGGCCAGAGCTCAAAGTCGATATCGTGCAGCAGGCCGACGACAGCCCAGAAATCGGCTTCCTCGCCATAGCCGAGCTCCATGGCCATGCGGCGCATGACCTTCGACACGGTGACGGCATGGGTGATGTGGAACGCTTCGCTGTTATACTGGCGCAGCAGGGAAAATGCCTCTTCGTATGTCATGGGAAAGACTTCCTTTCGGTCGTGAATGTTTCAAGTACGTGTATTATACCAAGGTGCATGCGTACATGTCAATTGTGTACGCGTGCGCTTGTTTATGGTATAATGGCAAAAGAATAGCAAAAGAAGAACCGAAGGGAATGCGATGGATTTGAAGAAGCTGAAGGAAGAACTGCTCGGGTCGTATCAGGTTCGCAAGACGGATGCGCAGAAGAGCGCGTTCATTGACTGGGCAACAGACTACGCCCGGCAAAGTGAGATTGCGGTGACGGTGGAAGAGGGCGGCAGGCATATCCGCTCGCGCAATATCGTCTTTGGTGATGTGGACAGGGCGCGCATGATCCTCACGGCGCACTATGATACCTGCGCCAGAATGCTTTTGCCCAATTTTTCCACGCCCGGGTTTCTGCCACTGTTTATTCTCGAGCAGACGGTGCTCACGCTGCTGATCGTATTGGGCGGCATCCTTGCGGGCAATGCCGTGAGTGCGATTCTGCCGACGGATATGCATGCGTTCACAGCGGGCATGGTTTCGTGGATCGCGGGCTTTGCGGGTGCGGCGCTGGTGCTCATGCTGATGCTTGCCGGCCCTGCGAACCCGCATACGGCGAACGACAATACCTCCGGCGTGCTGCTTGTACTGCTGGCGATGCAGCGCTTTAAGGATAAGCCGGGGATTGCATACGTCCTCTTTGACAACGAGGAGAAGGGCCTATTCGGTTCGCAGGCGTTTATCAAGGCGCACCCGCAGGCGGCGCGGCGATGCCTCATCAATTTTGATTGCGTGGGCGACGGCGATACGCTGCTGTATACAGGCATGAAGGGCGGTATGCGTATGCCGCATGCCAAACGGCTGATTGCTGCAATGGAGGAGATTGCGCCCGGGTATGGCATGAAGACGGTCTTTGGCGAGTTTCCAAAGTGGATCTATCCGTCGGATCAGATGCTCTTTCCGCGGGGAACGGCGTTTGCTGCGCTCAAGGGGAGCAGGGTGCTGTATATGGACAGAATTCATACAGCGGCTGATACTGTGCTGGCGGAGAGGAATATCGAATGCTTGCTGGATGTGCTGGAGCGGAGTATTTGAGAGGGCTTGGGGCGCATTAGGGGGAGAATGCTGCGTAAGCAAAAGAACGAAAGAATGCATAAAGAGTGGTTTTCGCGCC
>CAZACE010000424.1:0-1851 GCA_964483255.1 uncultured Oscillospiraceae bacterium | reverse complement strand
TCACCAACCTGACCGACAACACCGTCGTCTCCGCGCTCGCGCTCGTGCTTGACAAAGCGAACGCCGCCCGCAAGCCGGTCTTCGGCTCCGAAATCGAGCAGGTCAAGCTCGGCTGCATCGCCGCAGAAGGCCTTGATTACCTCGCCCTCGGCCGCCAGACCGGCCTGATGGCCGCCAAGGTTCTCAAGGGCGAGGCGAAGGCCAGCGAAATCGCCTACGAAATCATCACCGAGCCGGGTCTCTACGTCAACGAAGCCGTCCTCAAGCAGTTTGGTATCACCCTGAGCGACGACCTCGCCGCCCGCGCCAACGCCGTGCAGTGATCACAACAAAAACATCTGCCCCGGTCGGGGACCTCATCCGCCCTGACGGGCACCTTCCCCTATGGGGAAGGTGGATGCCCGAAGGGCAGACGGATGAGGTCCCGCCCGCAGGCGCCGCCTCCCCCCATTCCTTCATCTCATCATCGCCGGAGGTATCCCCCATGAGTCTCATCCTGAGCGTCCTCGAGCAGGGCCTGATCTACGCCATCCTCGCGCTGGGCGTGTACATCACATTCAAAATTCTGGACTTCCCGGATATGTCCGTCGATTCGTCCTTCCCCCTTGGCGCCGCCGTCACCGCGCTGATGATTCAGGCGGGCGTCTCGCCCCTGCTCACGCTGCCGGTTTCCATGATCGCCGGCGCCATTGCGGGCGCGCTCACCGGCGTCATCCATGTGAAGCTCAAGGTCCGCGATCTGCTCTCGGGCATCATCGTCATGACCGGCCTGTATTCCGTGAACCTGCACATCGCAGGCCGCGCGAATGTGCAGCTCTTCACATTCAACACGATCTTCAAAAACGCGTTCATCTCTTCCCTGCCCATGAGCGTTCAGCCCTATGCGCCGGTGATCATTCTGGCGATCATCGCCATCGTGGTCAAGCTGCTCATGGACGCGTATCTGGCCACGCGCTCCGGCTTCCTGCTGCGCGCCACCGGCGACAATGCGATTCTCGTCGCCACGCTGGCCAAGGACGCCGGCAAGGTCAAGATTCTCGGTCTGTCCATCGCAAATAGCCTCGTCGCGCTCTCCGGCTGTATCATGTGCCAGTATCAGCGCTACTTCGATATCTCCATGGGCACGGGCACGCTGGTTCTGGCCGTCGCCTCAGTGATCGTCGGCACGCAGCTTCTGCGCGGCATGCGCTTCCTGAAAGCCACGACCGCCGTTGTACTGGGCTCCATCCTCTATAAAGGCTGCGTCGCTCTGGCGCTGAGCCTGGGTCTTTCCCCGTTTGATCTCAAGCTCGTCACCGCCGCGCTGCTGCTGATTATCATCATCATCGGCAGCCAGAACAGAAAGAAGGTGAAGCGCCATGCTTGAACTGCGGAATATTCTCAAGATCTATCAGGGCGGCACGGTGAATGAAACCTGTCTGTTCAATGATTTCAACCTCACCATTCCGGACAAGCAGTTCGTCTGCGTCGTGGGCTCCAATGGTTCGGGCAAAACCTCGCTGCTCAACATCATCTGCGGCTCCATCCCCATCGACGAGGGCGCGATCATGATCGGCGGCGAGAATATCACCCGCATGCCCGAGCACAAGCGCCACAGGCGCATCGGCCGCGTCTATCAGGATCCCGCCCGCGGCACATGCCCGTCAATGACGATCCTTGAAAACATGTCCATGGCCGACAACAAGGGCAAGCCCTTCAACCTCATGCCCTGCGTCAACCGCAAGAAGACCGAGGAATACCGCGCCATGCTCGCACAGCTGGGCTTGGGTCTGGAAGACAAGATGGGCGTCATGGTCGGCAATCTCTCCGGCGGTCAGCGTCAGGCGATGGCGCTACTCATGAGCACGATGA
>CAZACE010000423.1:0-1874 GCA_964483255.1 uncultured Oscillospiraceae bacterium | reverse complement strand
GTCTTCATTCCGCGCACGCCGCAGGAGAAGGCTATGCAGCGCGCGCTGCTGCAGTTCAAGCGACCACAGACTTTCCCGCTGGTGCGCGAGGCCCTGCGCGCGGCCAAACGCGATGATCTCATCGGCACGGGCCGCAACTGTCTGGTGCCCCCGGAGGGCGTAAAGACCGCCGCGGAATATGCTCAGATCCGCCGGGAAAAGAAGGCGCGCGAGGAGCGCCGCGAGATGCGCGAGCACAGGGGCGCAAAGCCCACGCCCAAGGGCAAGCCGGATGCGCGCAAGGCAGCAAAGCCCGGCGCGGCCGCCAAGGGCGCTCGCCCCGCCGCAAAGAAGCCTTCCGGACGCAAATAATCTTCATATCGCAAAGAGCCGACACAGTTTTCCTGTGCCGGCTCTCTCATATAATAGGGAACTACGCCAAATCACGTACTGAGGGCGCCGAATGACTTCATTACGGAAAGTCGTTCGGAAGCAGAAGCGCCGCTGGCCGCTTTTTCATATTCAGATAGCCAGTTCTTTGCCGTCGAGCACGGCGCGCGCAAGGCGCTCGCCCTCATAGACCAGCTTGAGCGAAAAGAAGCTTTTCCTTTCGCGAAGCAGACGAAGAAACACCTTATCGCCTTCCCAGATCGGCAAATCTGTGATGTGATCCCAATCTACCCACTCGAGCGTGCCCTCGTCGCATTCTCGCATTTCGCCCTCAAAGCCCGTTGCCGTGAACAGATGCATGTATTCGCACCAATCCTCGGAGACAAACGTGACGATACCGCGATAGACCCAGTCTTTTAGCGTGAGGCCGGTTTCTTCTTTGAATTCGCGCTGAATGCATTCCTCCGGGCTCTCACCATGCTCGAATTTGCCGCCGATACCGATCCACTTATCGTGGTTCACATCGTTCTTCTTCTTGATGCGGTGAAGCAGCAGCGTCTTGTCATTCACATCCAGATAGCACAGCGTCGTCTGCAGCATGTCTCTTTCCTCCGGCTTTGTGTTTCCTCGATCACGGTTGCAAAACCGTACCAAATTCATTATAATAGATCATACTGTTTTTCGTTTTTTCTGTCAAGCTGACGCTGTGATAAGGAGATTATCCATACATGTCAAAAATCCGCAGGATTTATTTTGCCCGGCTCATCGCAAGGATTGCGATCCTTTTGCTGAGCATTATTCTATATTTTACCAGCCCGGACGTCTTCGCGCCGCTTGAGGGCATGCGTTTTTTCAGCAGTTTCAGCCTGATGCATCTTTTGTGGATCGTCTGGATGATCGACATGCTCGCCCAGCTTCTGCCGATTCAGAAGGACATCTCCATCGGCTCGCTCAAGCTCTTCCGGCAGCATTTCAGGCCCATCTGTGAAAAGATCAACCCGCAGGCTCTGAAAGAGCACATCAAATCCACAGGAAAATCCGCCTTCGGCGTGCTCGTCCTGTGGGCCTTGCTCATTGCCGCTATCGGCGCGCTGCATATATGCGGCGTGCTCACGCACGTGCATCTCTTTCTGATCACAGTGGTCTTCTATGTCTGCGATCTCGTCTGCGTGCTGATCTGGTGTCCCTTCCGGCTGCTCATGCGCAATCGCTGCTGCACCACCTGCCGCATCTTCAACTGGGATCATCTGATGATGTTTTCGCCGATGATCTTCATTCCCAGCTTCTATGCCTTAAGCCTGTTTGTGATGTCCCTGATCGTCTTTTTGATCTGGGAGATCTGCATTCTGGTGCATCCCGAGCGATTCTGGGACAAGACCAACGCCGCGCTGCAATGCGCCAACTGCACCGACAAGCTCTGCACGCAGTATTGCCAGAGGCTCAGACGATAACAAAAGCGAGGGATTTCCTCGCTTTTTCTTTTTCCGGGCTGCCGCCCGAACCCG
>CAZACE010000422.1:0-1881 GCA_964483255.1 uncultured Oscillospiraceae bacterium | reverse complement strand
GGCGGTCGTTCATATCCACGCAGCGCTTCCAGGTGATCTTCTTGACGTCGATGCCAAGCTGATTGCCCTGCTGGATGTGGTTGTCGAGCATGGCGGCGAGCAGGTTATTCGCCGCGCCAATGGCATGGAAGTCGCCAGTGAAATGCAGATTGATATCCTCCATCGGAACCACCTGCGCATAGCCGCCGCCTGCCGCGCCGCCCTTCACGCCGAAAACCGGGCCGAGGCTCGGCTCGCGCAGGGCGAGGATCGCGTTCTTGCCGATCTTGCGCAGGCCATCAGCGAGGCCCACGGACGTGGTGGTCTTGCCCTCGCCCGCCGGGGTCGGGGAAATCGCGGTGACGAGGATCAGCTTGCCGTCCTCGGCGTTTACTTCATTTAAAAGGTTGTAATCGATCTTGGCCTTGTAATTGCCATAGAGCTCCAGATACTTTTCATCCACGCCCGCTGTTGCCGCGATCTCGCGGATGTTCTTCATCTCACACGCCTGTGCGATTTCGATGTCAGAAAGATACGCCATGATCATCCTCCTCATTTCTAAACAAAAAGGCGCACCGATAGCTCAGTGCGCCCAGACGGTCGGCATTAAGCGCGATTGCGCCGCGGCACTTCCTGTGGGTCATCCCACTTCCGTCAGTCATGCCGCTCATGAAAGAACCTCTTCTTTCATATAGAGGGATCATATCATGAGCCACTCGTTTTCGTCAAGGGGAATTCCTTCATCCTTTTGTCAAAAAAATACCGCAATTTTGTAATATCCATTGCTTTTCATTCGTTTTCATGATAAAATGGAACAACTACACGCCGAAAATGATTGAAGCAAGTCTTTATCCTGCAAGTTTCGGCATACATTGAGGAGGCTTATTTCTATGAACCGTGTTTACAACTTCGCGCCCGGCCCGTCCATGCTCGCGACTGAAGTGCTCGAAAAGGTGCAAAAGGACCTGCTGTGCTATGGCAGTACGGGCATGTCCGTCATGGAGATGAGTCATCGATCTAAAATGTACCTGGAAATCTTCGACAAGACCGTCGCGGATTTTAAGGAAGTGATGGGCGTGCCCGAGGGCTACAAGGTCATGTTCCTGCAGGGCGGCGCCACGCAGATGTTCGCCACCATCCCGCTGAACCTGATGCAGGGCGGCAAAGCCGACTACATCGACTCCGGCAACTTCGCGCACAACGCGCTGGTGGAAGCCCAGAAGTACGGCGAGGTCGTTGTGGCGGGCTCCTCCCGTGCGGATAACTACACCTACATCCCGGAGTACACCCTCTCCCCGGACGCCAAGTACGTCCACATCACCACCAACAACACCATCTACGGCACCCGCTATGACCATACCCCGGATACCGGCAATGTGCCGCTGGTGGCGGATATGTCCTCCAACATCCTGAGCGAGGTTTACGACGTTTCCAGGTTCGGTCTGATCTATGCCGGCGCGCAGAAGAACGTCGCCCCGGCCGGCGTGACCATCGTGGTGGTGCGCGAGGATCTGCTGGGCAACGAAGCCGCCTATACGCCGAAGGTGATGAGCCTCAAGAAGATGGCCGATGCGGACAGCATGCTCAATACCCCGAACTGCTTCGGTATCTACGTCGCCGGCCAGACCTTTGAGTGGCTCAAGAAGCAGGGCGGCGTGGCTGCGATGGAAAAGATCAACATCGAAAAAGCGAACCTGCTCTACGACTTCCTGGACAACAGCCAGCTCTTCAAGGGCACTGCGAACGTCAAGGACCGCAGCCGCATGAACGTGACATTCGTCACCGGCGACGCCGACAAAGACGCTGCGTTCGTGAAGGAAGCGGCAGGCAAGGGACTTGTGAACCTGAAGGGTCACCGCATCGTCGGCGGCATGCGCGCGAGCATCTACAACGCCATGCCGA
>CAZACE010000421.1:0-1898 GCA_964483255.1 uncultured Oscillospiraceae bacterium | reverse complement strand
TTCATCGAGTCCGGCCACCTCGTCTGCCTGGGCGTCATGGATACCCAGCGCAACAGCCTGTTCCCGGATGTCCCGACCTGCCAGGAGCAGGGCTTCGACGTCGTCTATGCCACCCAGCGTGGTCTGGCTGTCCCGAAGGGCACCGATCCGGCCATCAAGGAGCGCCTGACCAAGGCCTGCGAAGCTGCGATTGCTGATGCCGATTTCGTGACCTTCATGAACAACGGCGGCTACACCATCGCCTACCAGAACGGCGAAGACTACACTGCGTTCCTCGCCCAGAGCGAAGATGCGGTTGGCGCTGCCATGGCGGTTCTCGGCCTGTAATTTGTTCGTTTGATTCCCAAAGATGGGCAGGCGGCATGCCTGCCCATCTTTTATAGGAGATCAATTTATTACGACATCTTAACAAAGGATGTGCACTATGAAAAACAAAATCAACACGAAGGCGTTCTCCGACCTCGTCGGCGGCATCCTCTTCTTGGTGCTGGGCATCTGGGCGTATGCGCAGACCTTCGGCTTCCAGCAGCTTAAAAACAATCCGGTTCAGCCGGCGCTGTTCCCGCAGATCATGTCCATCGGCCTGATCGTCTTCTCCGCGCTGGTCATCGTTCAGTCCGCGCTTAAACTCAAGACCATGAAGGAAGACGATCCCATGGCCGAGCCGACCGGCAGCATCAATATCCTCAAGAACAAGGGCGTGCAGGCAGCGGTGCTGGTCATTGCGCTGTGCATTCTCTTCGTCGCCCTCTTTAAGACCCTGGGCTACGTGCTCTGCTCCGCCGTCATCGGCATCGTCATCATGTATCTGATCGGCAAGCGTGATGTCAAGGTCATGCTGCTGGTCGGCATCCTCGTTCCGCTGCTCATGTGGTTTGTGTTCTACAAGGTTCTGTCTGTGAATATTCCGATGGGTATCCTCCAGCCGCTGAAGGATCTCGTCGACATGATTTAAGAAAGGAGGCGCTTGTATGAATTGGGGTTTGCTCTTTGAAAGCTACGGCGCTGTATTCCTTGATCCGCAGGTTCTGATCATGACGCTGCTGGGCGCGACCGGCGGCGTTCTCCTGGGCGCTATTCCGGGCATGACCGCGACCATGGGTATCGCCCTGCTGATTCCGTTCTCCTTCGGTATGGATCTTATCCCGTCCATCGGCCTGCTGCTGGGCATCTACTGCGGCGGCATGTACGGCGGTTCCATCTCCGCCATCCTCATCCACGCCCCGGGCACTCCGGCCGCTGCCGCCACCCTGCTGGACGGCTATCCGATGTGCCAGAAGGGCGAAGCGGGTCGTGCGCTCTCCATCGCCATGTTCGCTTCCTTCGTAGGCGGCGTCATCGGCGCGCTGATCATGACCTTCCTCTCCCCGGTCATCGCTGACATGGCCATGAAGTTCGGCCCGGGCGAAATGTTCATGCTCGCCGTCTTCGGTCTGTCCGTTATCGTCGCCATCTCCGGCAAGTCCATTGCCAAGGGCATGGTCTCCGCGTTCCTGGGCATGCTGATGTGCACCGTCGGCCTTGACCCGACCAACGGCACTCCGCGCTACATCGACTACTCCGTCACCGGCCTGCTGGAAGGCTTCCCCTTCATCCCGCTGCTGATCGGTCTGTTCGCCGTTGCTGAGGTGATCGCCGGCGTCGAGCGCATCATCATGGGCGAGGAAAAGCAGGAGAAGTCTAATGAGGTCATCCGTGAGGTTCTGCCGAACTGGGCGACCATCAAGGTCATCTGGCCGCAGATCATCTCCGGCGGCATCATCGGTACCTTCATCGGCGCCATCCCGGGCGCCGGCGCGGATATCGCCGTGTTCGTTTCCTACGGCTTCAACAAGTCTGCTTCCAAGCATCCGGAGCTCTGGGGCAAGGGCAACCCGCAGGGCGTCGCCTCCACCGAG
>CAZACE010000420.1:0-1901 GCA_964483255.1 uncultured Oscillospiraceae bacterium | reverse complement strand
TGTCGGTCATGCGCTTCATCTGCGACCGCATCGCCGTCATTCACAAGGGCGTGCTCGTGGAGCTGGCGGAAACGGAGAAACTCTTTGCTCATCCGCTGCATCCGTATACCCGCGCGCTGCTCTCCGCCATTCCGCTGCCGGATCCGGCGAGGGAGAAGAACAAGGTGCTTGAGGTCTACGATCCTTCGCAGCATGATTATTCCGTCGATCAGCCGAAGTGGGTGGAGATCGAGGAAGGTCATATGGTTTGGGGCAACGAGAAGGAACTGGCCAAATATCGCGAAATGCTCGATGCATAATGTCAGAGAGCTGCCGTTCAGACAGCGGCAGCTCCTTTTTCTCTCCTGGGAGGAATTTGAATGCATATCTCCTATGACGAGGCGCTCTCCCGCTGCTGGGCCGAGGTGGATCTGACGCAGCTGGTGACCAACTATAAAAATGCGCTTGCACATCTGAAGGGCAGCACGCAGCTCATCTGCGTGCTCAAGGCCGACGCCTATGGCCTGGGCGCAAAGCAGGTGGCAAAGCGCCTGTGGCAGGAAGGCCAGCGGATGTTCGCTGTTGCTTCCTATAATGAAGCGGCGCAGATCCGGCGCGAACTGCCGGGAAGTGAAGTGCTGGTGCTGGGTCTGTGCGGCCGTGCGCAGCTGGTGCGCGCGATCGATACGGGCATGCTGCTGACGGTTTTTTCCGAAAAATACGCGAAGGAAGTCATCGAGGCGGCGAAGCTTGCCGGAAAGAGCGCGCGCGTGCATGTGAAGATTGAAACCGGGCTCAACCGCATCGGCCTTACGCCGGCGCATGCCCCGGATGTGATCGTGCGTATGCATGAAAGCGGCATGATCCTGCTGGAAGGCCTGTTTACGCATCTGGCGCTGCGCGACAAGCAGAGCGACAGGCGGCAGCTGAATCTGCTCACCGGTGTGCGCGATGCGCTCGCCGCGCGAGGAATTCGCATCCCGATGGTGCATGCCTTGGACAGCATCGGCATGGTGCGCTATCCTGAGGATCACATGGACGCCGTGCGTACGGGCGCGTGGCTCTATGGCGTGTATCCGCGCGGCTATGCGCATCCGGAGGAGATCCGGCTGGCGCTCACGGTCAAAACGCGCATCGCGCAGCTGCATTCCGTCCCGGCGGGCGAGTGTCTGGGCTACGACGAGACGCATCCCGTCGCGCGCGATAGCATCGTGGCGACGCTTTCCTGCGGCTATATCGACGGCTATCCGCGTCTGAACAGCTGCGGCGAGGTGGAGATCTGCGGCAAGCGCGCGCCGGTTGTCGGCCTTGTGTGCATGGATCAGATGATGGTCGATGTGACGGACATCCCCGAGGCCAAAGAAGGCGACGAGGTGATCCTCATCGGCGGCTCCATCGGCGTGGACGAATACGCCGCCTGGGGCAAGCTCAACAGAAACGAATCCCTCGCGCGCACAGGAAGACGCGTGCCGAGGGTGTATATCGAAAACGGCGAAGTTGTCGAAGTGACGGAAGCGATGGAGTGAGGGACGTTAGGGCTGCCGCCCTAAGACCCGCCTGGGGATGCAATCCCCAGCCCCCTTCCTCGCCTCGCGGCTGTTTGACGAGGGATTTGGAGGAAACAAGATGAAGGACAGGGAACTGAAGGCGCTGGTAGAGGCACAGGCGGATTGGATGATTCAGAAGCGTCGCCAGCTGCACAGGGTGCCAGAAAAAGGCTTTCAGGAATATAAGACGCAGAAGATCATCACCGATACGCTCGATGAGCTGGGCATTCCCTATACAACCGAGCGCACCTGGGTCATCGGCATGATCGAAGGAAAACTACCGGGCGGCGTGGTGGCTCTGCGCGCGGATATTGACGCGCTGCCCATCGAGGAGCCGGAGGGGTGCAGCTTCCGCTCGGAGCATCCGGGCATGAT
>CAZACE010000419.1:0-1911 GCA_964483255.1 uncultured Oscillospiraceae bacterium | reverse complement strand
GCAATCCTCCGAAGAGCCAGCTGCGCGTCAGCAGCGTCAGCAGCACAAGGCCAATCGTGGAGAGCACAAAGGCCAGCGGCACAAAATGGCGCACGCCCATCGAGCCGGGCACCAGCGTCATCGTGATCACGCCCCACTTGCCGTTCATATAGGCCATTTTCATGATGCCGCGCATGGTATCGCGGCAGTAATAGAGCACGCGGATGTTATGATTGAGATAGACCTTGCCGCCATTTTTGCGGATGCGGTGGTTGAGCTCGTTATCCTGGTTGCGGGTCATGCGCTCGTCAAAGCCGCCGATGCGGTCAAAGAGCTCCTTGCGCCAGCAGCCGAACGGCACCGTATCGACATAGCCGTCCTCCTGCGTGAGGCGATAGGTCGCATTGCCCACGCCCAGCGGCGTCTTAAGCATCTCAGCGATCGCCTCGCCCATGAAGCCCTTGCCGCGCGTGACAAATACGCCGCCCGCGTTGTCGCAATCCTTGGTAAGCAGCGTCTCCACGGACAGGCGGATATAATCCGGCGGATACTCCGCATGCGCGTCCAGCCGCACGATGATCTCCGCCTTGCAGGCCTCGATGCCGATATTCATGGCATAGGGCACAGTGCGGTTGGGATTATCCAGCACAACGATCTGCGGATGCTCCTTGCGCATTTCGTGGAGCATCTGGACGGTGCGGTCTTCGCTTCTGCCGTCGACAAAAATGACCTCCATCAGCTCGGCAGGGTAATCCTGCGAAAAGATCGAGTCCACACAGGCGGCGATGAATTTTTCCTCGTTGCGCACGGGCAGGATGACAGAAATGAACGGCAGCTGCATGCTTCTTACTCCCAACTTATCGGTATCTGTATATGGCTGGCCATATTGAGAATCACAATGAATCAGTTTATTATAGCACAAACGCGCGGGGATGAAAAGGAATTCATATAAAAAGCGCCTTCTCCAAAGCCAGAGAAGGCGTCAGCAAGTATGTCCGCCATATATTCATCACGGATAACACTTTTTGCAGGGAACATATCCGCTGGAAATTGCCTTTTCACGCGACGAAAACTCCACACGATTGCTCTCTTTAGGCAGTGTATTGCAGCTTGTACGATGGAATTTCTTGGTCTTTTTGTTGCCAATATAACTGCCGGAACTCGATTTACTTTCCGACTTCTGGCTGTTCGGCTCTTTCTGGATCGTCGAGTACGAAACTTGTTTCTCCTCAGCCTCATCTACCTCAATCAGCAGATCGTTACGGATATAGCCCTTTGTACCGTCGTCAAGCTGCACGACATACCAAGTTTCGTTTGAGCTGTTTATAACCTGTGAAAGAACTGTCAGCACTTCACCCCTGCTGATTTTGCCCGCACGGTCGCTGTTCGTACTTGCCTCCTTGCGAACATTGACAGATGTCTCGGTTGTCCTTGCCCGAAAAGAGGAAAACGAGCTGTTTTCGGTTGATTTGCTGGCAACGGAATCATTTGTGGCAGCCAACGCTGTCATATCCTGCACGACACTGCGCACCAGCAAATCACTTCGGATATAGCCTCTGGTTCCATCCCTCAGTTCAACCTCATACCAAACCTCTCCGCTGACATTCAGCTGCGCTGATAGTACTTTCAGTTGTGTTCCCCGTTCTAGTCTTCCTACCTTTTCCGACTTCGTGTTCGCATCTTTTCGGACATTGACAGCCAGCTCATCCGTTTCTGCGAGGAAGGGGAACTGGGAAGTTTCTTCCAGCGCATCTTCGGCTGTTGTTATTGTCAGATTTCCTGCCAGTGCAGATACCGCACTGCAAATCAGAATCATGCACAGCAATAAACCAACGATTCGCTTTGCCTGTTTCATGGCAGCTTCCTCCGTACGATCATTATGTATAAGTCCGTATCTTGTTCTATACATTATACACCTTGATTGCATTCCTG
>CAZACE010000418.1:0-1912 GCA_964483255.1 uncultured Oscillospiraceae bacterium | reverse complement strand
GCTCTTGCCGACGAAGACGAGAACGACGACGACCAGCACATACGGCAGCATGACCAGGAACTCATACGGGAAGGCGACGAAGCCATAAGCCTGAACGGCCAGCTGCAGCGCCTGCGCCAGGGAGAACAGCAGCGCGCCGCCCAGCACGCCCAGCGGGCTCCAACGGCCGAAGTACACCAGCGCGACGGCGATGAAGCCGCGGCCGCCGACCAGCGTATCGGTGAAGATCTTCGCATAGCACACGGACAGATACGCGCCGGCAAGCGCGGCCATCGCGCTGCCAAAGGCCAGCGCCTGATAGCGGGTCTTGCTGACGTCGATACCCATGGAGTCTGCTGCGCGGGGGAAGGTGCCGCAGGCGCGAACCCTGAGACCCCACGGCGTCTTGAAGAGAATGTAGTGCACTACCGGCACCATCAGGAACGCGAAGTAGACCATCGGGTTGCAGCTAAAGAGCATCTTGCCCACGATCGGCAGATCTGAGAGAATCGGGATGCGGATGGAATTGATGCCCGCGATGCCCTGCGCACCGCCGATGAAATGGCGATACAGAGAGCCGGCGAGACCTGTGCCGAAGAGCTGCAGGCCGATGCCGGCGATGCCCTGCGGCGCGCCGAACTTGATGACCACGATGCCGAAGAGCAGACCAAACAGCGCGCCGACGATTGCCGCAGCGATCAGACCGCCAACGTTCACATACCAGGCGACGGGATTCGCGCCGCCAACCAGATACGGAATGAACATGCCCACGAACGCGCCCATGCACATGACACCTTCGCAGCCGAGATTGAAGATACCGCTGCGCTGGTTGACCGTCTCACCCAGAGACGCCAGCAGCAGCGCACTGGAAAGCGGAATGCCAACCGTGAGGAACAGGACGATGAAGTCAAGCATTTCAGGCGGCCTCCTTTCTCTTGAGCAGAGAGAGAACCTTGCGCTGCGCGCGGTCCATCAGCTACGGATTGGCGATAATCAGCTTCGCCGCGACGATAACCAGAATGACCAGACCCATCAGCACGTCGATCACGTTGCTGGGTACCGGAATCTTGTTGATCTGCAGCGCGGAGCAGCCAAAGGAAATCAGCGCGAAGAAAAATGCAGCGGGGATCACGCCGAGCGGATGCAGGCCGCCGAAGAGGGCAACGACGATGCCGGAGGAGCCGTAGCCGCCGGTACAGTTGCCCAGGCCGCGGTGATGCACACCCAGAATCTCAACCGTGCCCGCCAGACCGCAGCACGCGCCGGAGATGCACATGGCCAGCACCAGATACTTGTTGACGCTGATGCCGCCATAGCGTGCGGCCCGATCGGAAGCGCCGGCGGCGCGCATCTTAAAGCCCACGGGCGTCTTCCACATGAACAGATACACAATCACGGCCAGAACCAGCGCGATGAAGATGCCGGTGTGGAAGCGGGTGCCCTTGGGCACGTTTTCAATCACTTCGTTGATGCGCGGCAGCCACTGGCTTTCCGCCAGCTTCACCGTCTGCGGGTCGCCCGCGCCGCCGGCAACGGCCGGGTCCAGCAGCGGAACACGCAGGCAGTAGGAGTAGAGCTGCGTGGCGATGTAGTTGAACATGACCGTGGAAAGCAGCTCGCTCACGCCGAACTTGGAGCGCAGGATGCCGGGGAAGAAGCCCCACAGAGCGCCGCCGATCATACCGGCAAGCATAATGAAAGGAATGGACAGCGCCCCCTCAAGGCCGGAATAGAGCGCGAAGACAATCGCACACAGCAGACCGAAGAGCATCTGGCCTTCGCCGCCGATATTCATGATGCCGCTGCGATAGGCTACGCAGATGCCGACGCCTACGAATGTCAGCGGCGTCATGATGTTGATCACGCCGGAGAGGTTCTTCATCGAAGTGAAGGGGTAACAGAAGATGACCCAGAAGGTCTTGAGCACATCCGC
>CAZACE010000417.1:0-1938 GCA_964483255.1 uncultured Oscillospiraceae bacterium | reverse complement strand
GTGGAAAAGCAGTCCAAAGAGCAGCATGTCGATTAACCGCTATCATCATGTGTATGTAAAAACGCCTTCCATTTTCATGGAAGGCGTTTTCCTTACTTCAGCCCCATGCACAGCGGGATCAGCGCAAGCAGAAGCGCGATGCCCACAATGCCCACGATGATGCCCTGCACCAGCAATCCTTCCCAGACCATCGTCATGCACATGCCAAGGCCCAGCACCAGCGCGCCGAATACGCTCCAGAGCACCGTGAATATCGCCTTGCCATTGAGAACGATTGCAGGCTTGCCCTGCATCATGCGGCGCACGATGATCATTGCCAGCAGTGCGATTACACCGACAGCACCAATCACAACACCCTCTTTCATGGTATTCCACTCAGCGATCAGACACATGCACATGCCCAAAGAGAACAGAATCCCGCCAATAGTGCCCAGTAGCAGGCTCACAAAGTTCTCCTTCTTCATTGTTTCTTACGCCTCCTCATTCTTTCCGGTGATGCGCTCGCGCGCCTGTTCCACCGTTTCATCCTCTTTGCTCAGGAAAGACTCAATAAAACGGTCTTCCATTTTCTTATAGCCGGCGACCACACCGTCTTCGATTTTCTGATAACCACCAACAACAGCATCCTCGATTCTCTTGTAACCGCCAACAACGGCGTCTTCAATCTTCTGGTTAACCTCTTTCAGCTTGGACATTCTTTTGACCTCCTTATTAACTCAACACTTGTTTGTGTTTTGCAAATCCAGTATAATCAGCATATCAGGACAATTCAATCATCAATATCAAAACAATTGTTGAGTTAATGAGGTTCATTTATGAATACGCCAAACAACAAACGCCGCCGTGAATCGCAGAAAAGAATGGAAAACGCCTTCGTTCAGCTCCTACAGGACAGGGATATTCAGCAGATTCACGTCACGGACATCTGCAGCCTTGCCCAGGTGAACCGCACGACGTTCTATGCCAATTATCAGGATATCTACGCGCTTGCAGATTCCATCCAGAGTCATCTTCAGGAAGACCTTCTCTCTTTGTATCAGAAAGAAATAGAGCAGCAAAAATCGAGCCATGACTTCCTCAGGCTCTTCCGCCACGTCCGGGATAACCAGCTCTTCTACAAGACTTACTTCAAGCTGCACCCGGACAGCCACCTGCGGGCATTTGGCTACGATATAAAGGAAGCCGCCTATTACGGCATGGAATACATCGATTATCACATCGAGTTCTTCGGCGCGGGGCTCAATGCTGTGATCAAAAAATGGCTCAACGACGGATGCAGGGAGACGCCCGAGGAAATCTGCGCAATCATCGAAGCAGAGTACAAGAACCGGCGTTACGAGCTGGAAACATAAAAAGGAACTCCTTTCGGAGTTCCCTTTTTGCTCGGATTACGTTAGGCTGCCGCCCAAACCTGCCTGAGGGACATTTCTTCTCCTCGCTCGACGCTCGTCGGTCAGGACAGCTCTGACAGCCCGCAGGGCTGTCATTCACTCCTGCCCCAGTTCGGCAAAGCCGAACCCTCAGACTCCCCGCTTCGCGCAGCTTAAAGCAGCTTATCACTTAGAGGCAGCGAACGCAGCGGCGTTGGCGCCCGCGATGCGGCCCCAAACGAACGCGTTGGTGATGGTGAAGCCCATGTAAGCGGAGTTCGCAGAAGCCTCGCCGGCGGTATACAGACCCGGGATCACGGTGCCGTCGGCACGGATGACCTCGGAGTTCTCGTTGCGGGCGATGCCGCCGTAGGTGATGATCTCACACGGCATGACGCGCACAGCGCAGTACGGCGCTTCGAGCTTGGCCAGCAGCAGACGGCCGAACTCCGGATCATGGCCGGCATCGACGTAGCTGTTGTAGTTGTTCAGGGTCTCGGCGACGGTGGCGGCGTCAAGGCCCATCTTCTCAGCGAGTTCTTCGAAGGTGTCGGCGGTAATGAACTCC
>CAZACE010000416.1:0-1942 GCA_964483255.1 uncultured Oscillospiraceae bacterium | reverse complement strand
GTACTCTTCCATGACCGAAGCCGACCTCGACGCCCTGATCACCTGCTTCAACGAAGTGTATCCGGACATCGAAGTCATCGTCACCAACGGCTCCGCCGGTGAGCTGACCACCCGTATCGCCGGTGAAGCCGGCAACCCGCAGGGCGACCTCGTCTGGGGCGGCATGGCCGACTCCGACGGCACTGCGTATGCCGACATTTTTGAGGCGTGGATTTCTGAGTATGATGCTCAGAACATGCCGGGCTACACCACTCCGAACGGCCTGTACTCCATGGATCATCTGTCTACCGTGACCTTCGTGATCAACGAGGAGCTCGAAGCCGAGCTGGGCCTCACGATCGAGTCCTACGAAGACCTGCTTGATCCCAAGCTCAAGGGCATGATCGCCACCGCCGACCCGAACAGCTCTTCCTCCGCCTGGAACAATCTGTCCAACATCTTCGCCGTTTACGGCAATGATACCGAGGAAGCCTGGGCTTACATCGAGAAGCTCATGCCGAATCTGGTCATCCTCGGCTCCTCTTCCGGCGTCTTCAAGAACACCCAGGCTGGCGAGTATGTCGTGGGCCTGACCTACGAAGACGGCGCGGTTGGCCTCATCCGCGACGGTGCGACCAACATCCGTCTGCAGTACCCGACCAACGGCACGTCTGCTTCTGCTTTCGGCTGCGCTCTGGTTAAGGGCGGCCCGAACCCGGAGAATGCGAAGAAGATGATCGACTTCATCTGCTCCGCCGAAGGCCAGACCGCTCTGGCTGCCTATCAGCAGGGCACGCTGCGCTACACCAATGCCGGCTACGAAGTGCCGGAGAACGCCTGGCTGAAGCCGTCCACCGAGATCGTCTGGGCAAACCGTGACGTTCCGTACCTGACTGAGCATAAGAGCGAGATCCTCGATAAGTGGAACGCGCTGTGGGCGAAGGTTACCCAGTAATTCTTCAAATTCAAAAAAGCAGTCCCTTGTGGATTCGCCATGTGAAAGCATAACGCAGGGGGCAGCCGGAAAACCGACTGCCCCTTTCTTTTTTCTCAAAACATCTTGTAACCAGTGAACCAAACGACTACAATGAGTTTTGCAATCAATGCCGCGCATGCGGCTGAACATAGAGGAGAGAATCGTCATGGATTTTGAAAAGCTGCTTAAAGGCTGTGACTGCAGCTGCGGTATGAAGCATACCTGCGCGATCAAGCATATCATCATCGGCAAAGACGCCAACCTTCAGCTTGGCGGTTTGCTTGGCGAATACAGGAAGATCCTGCTGGTAGCCGATACCAATACCTATGCGACCTGCGGCGACGTGATCAGGGAGCAGATCGGTGATAAGCTCGAGTCCCTGCTCATCTACGAGCGCGATGGCCTTCTCATTCCTAATGAGGAAGCCGTGGAGGAGATGCAGGCGAAGCTGACCGGGGAAACTGATCTCATCGTGGGCATTGGTTCCGGCGTCATTCAGGATACCTGCAAGTATGTCTCCCACAAGGCAAAACTGCCGTATGCCATCGTGGCGACCGCCCCTTCCATGGACGGCTATGCCTCTGTCGGTGCGGCGATGATCATGGGCGGCATGAAGGTGACCTACAGCGCGCATGTTCCGGAAATCATCATCGGCGACATTGACGTGCTCAAGGATGCGCCGATGGAGATGATTAAGTCCGGTTACGGCGATATCCTGGGCAAGTATTCCTGCCTGAACGACTGGAAGCTCGCGCGTATTGTCCGTGATGAGTATTTCTGCCAGTACGTCTACGATCTGACTATGGACATGGTGGTCAAGACCCGTGATCTGGGCGAAAAGCTCCTTGCGCGCGATCCGGAAGCGATCGGCACGCTGATGGAAGCGATCATTGGCGTGGGCGTGGCGATGGCGTTTGTCGGTAATTCCCGTCCGGCTTCCGGCAGCGAGCATCATCTGTCCCATTATTTTGAGATCGTCGGCATCCT
>CAZACE010000415.1:0-1943 GCA_964483255.1 uncultured Oscillospiraceae bacterium | reverse complement strand
CATGGAAGCCGAAACTGCTTCTGCGAACTAATTCAAGAGTTCAAACTCGCCCGACCGCGTACGTCAGTCGGGCGTTTTTTGTTGCATTTTCAGATTTACAAAACATGGAAAACCCGACTATAATCAGGGCGAAACAACTCAGAAGGAGAGCATGCATCCTATGGTTTCTGCGACGCTTCTTGTGATTATCTATCTGTCGTTCATCAGCCTCGGCCTGCCGGATTCGCTGCTGGGCAGCGCCTGGCCGACGATGGTCACGGATCTTGCCGCGCCGCTTTGGGGCGCAGGGCCGATCTCCATGACGGTATCCCTGTGCACGATCATCTCCTCGATGAACAGCGCGCGCCTCATTCGCCGCTTCGGCACGGGCAGGCTCGTCGCCTTTTCGGGTCTGCTGACGGCGACAGCGCTGATGGGCATGTCCTTTGCGCCGGGCTATTTCTTCCTGATTCTGCTGGCCATTCCGCTGGGCTTTGGCGCGGGCGCTGTGGATGCGTCGATCAATAACTATGTCGCCCTGCACTGCGAGGCCAAGCATATGAACTGGCTGCATTGCTTCTGGGGGCTGGGCACGGTGATCAGTCCGTATGTGATGAGCGCGGCGCTGAGCCTTGGCATGAAGTGGACGGCGGGCTATCGCGGCGTGAGCGCGATGCAGTATGCGCTCGCCATTGTGCTGCTGCTGACGCTTGGGCTCTGGGGCGGCGAGAAGGCGAAGGAAGAGGAGCGCAGCGCGAAGGTGCTCTCTGTCCGCCAGGTGCTGGCGCTGCCGGGTGCGAAGCAGGGTCTTTTCGGCTTTACCTGCTATTGCGCGGTGGAATCCACGTTCATCCTCTGGGCGGCGACGTATCTGGTGATGGCGCGCGGCATGGATGCGGCGCATGCGGCTTCCATGGGCGGCCTTTACTTTGTCGGCATGACGCTGGGCCGCGGCATTTCCGGCTTCATCGCCATGAAGCTGCGGCCTAAGCAGATGGTGCGCCTGGGTCAGGTGATGATGGTGCTGGGCTGCCTGCTGCTGCTTGTGCCGGGACAGGGAATTGCCATCTTCGGTCTTTTGTTCATGGGTCTTGGCTGCGCGCCGGTGTATCCGAATATCGTGCAGGATACCCCGCGCAACTATGGCGCGGAGAATTCTCAGGCGGTCATCGGCGTGCAGATGGCGTTTGCCTATGTCGGCTCGCTGTGCATGCCCACGGTCTTCGGCTGGATCGCTGAGGCGGTCGGCTACGGCGCGCTGCCGGTGTTCTCGCTGGTGATCACGGCGGTGATGATCCTGCTGTATAACGCGCAGCAGAGGATCGCGGATCGGAGAAACGCAGAATAAGTAAATAAAAACGGAGACGGCGGGTGCTGTCTCCGTTTATTCGTATCGTTTTGGATTGTCGGTTTCGCCCAGCAGGTAGTCGATGCTGACGTTGTAGAAGCGGGCGAGCTTGATCAGGATTGGAGTGGGAATATCGTTTGTGCCGACTTCATATTTGGAATACCCTGTTTGGGACATACCCAAATAATCGGCAACCTGCTGCTGACTCAGATCCCGATCTGTTCTTAGATCACGTATACGCTGATAAACCATCTCCATCACCTGAAAATAGTATATCTAACCTGAAATGGATTATTGATTTTTAACCTGAAACAGGTTAAAATGTATGTGAGAGGTGATGAATATGTGTTTGCTGCGGGAATTCTATCGCGGCGAGATTCGCCCGGACGAGGAGAATCACCCGGCTGGCGAAGAACTGGCGGAGGCGAGAAGCGCATATCTTCGCCATCGGGATAAGCTGCTGGGGAAAATCGATGCACCCATGCGCGAGGAGATTGAGGCGCTGCTGGAGGAACGCATGGAGGTTGCATCCTTTGAAATGGAGGACGCTTATGTTCGCGGCATGCGCATGGGCGCACAGCTGATGGGCGAGCTGCTGGCAAAAAAAGACCGCCCG
>CAZACE010000414.1:0-1951 GCA_964483255.1 uncultured Oscillospiraceae bacterium | reverse complement strand
GCTCTTGTAGGCCAGGCCATGCTTGTAGAGCTGCAGGAAGATCCACTGGGTCCACTTGAAGTAGTTCGGATCGGTGGTATCCACCTCGCGGCTCCAGTCGAAGGAGAAGCCGATGCGCTGGAGCTGATCGCGGAAGTGATCGACGTTCTTCTTGGTCACCTTCGCCGGATGCACCTTGTTCTTGATGGCATAGTTCTCCGTCGGCAGGCCGAAGGCATCCCAGCCCATCGGGAACAGGACATTGTAACCCTCCAGACGGCGCTTGCGGGAGATGATGTCCATCGCGGTATTGGAGCGCGGATGGCCGACGTGCAGGCCCGCACCGGAGGGATACGGGAACTCGATCAGGCCGAAAAACTTCGGCTTGCTCTTGTCGGCCCTGGCCTCAAAAGCATGGGCGTCCGCCCAGTTTTTTTGCCACTTCAGCTCGATCTCGTCGGGATTGTAGGTCTTGATGTTCATGTTGCAAAGTCCTCCTTATTGTTTCGCCTGCAAGGACACAAAAAACGCCCCTGCACAATCATTGCACAGGGGCGCCTGTAAAAGCGCGGTACCACCCTGATTCGGCTGCAGCATTGCAGCCCTCAGCGGCAAAAGCCAAGGCCTTTCACGGGGCCAAACCGCCGCAGACTACGGAAAGCTCTTTCGCCTGCGAAGCTCGGGGAGGAGAAGCATTGCATCAGCCCGCCGGCTCACACCTGCCGCCGGCTCTCTTTGGGCGCCTTTGCAAAGCGATTCCCTTCATCGCCTTTTCAAACTCCGTTTATTGTATCCAATATAGCGAAAAAAGTCAAGCACGAATCACTTTTCCAGCGCCGCGCATAAATTTGCGCTCAGGTCATCGCATCTTTCTTGACTGCGCCGCCGCAATTGACTATACTTTTCCCATAGCAGCGCATACCTTATCGGTGTGCATGAAACACAATTCAGAAAATCCGGAGGAAGCAATATGGTTTTTTCTATTCAGATTCTCTGGCTGTTCCTGACAGCCATGCTTGTCAGCTCCATTGGCTTTAAGCATTATATCTGGTTCTTCTCAATCGGCTACGGCTTTGCCATCGCCGCAGAAGGTCTGCTCCTTCTCCTGCTCTATGGTCAGGGCGTCAGCCTGGGCGCGGCGCTGTGCTGCCTGCTGCTCATCGCCTACGGCCTGCGTCTTGGCGGCTATCTGACCTTCCGCGAGGTTAAGGTTGGCTCCTACAAGCAAAACATGAAGGGCGAAATCAAGGACAGCAGAAGCGTGCCCTTCGGCGTAAAGATCGCCATTTGGGTCGCCTGCGCCATGCTGTATGTGCTGCAGGCCATTCCCGTGCTCTACAGGATTTCAAGCGGCCGCGCGGACAACGTCTTCGTCTTCATCGGCGCAGCTGTGATGGCTGCCGGCCTGGTGATTGAAACCGCCGCCGACATGCAGAAAAACCGCGCGAAAAAGATCAATTCCCGCCGCTTTGTGGATACGGGCCTGTATCGCATTGTCCGCTGCCCGAATTATCTGGGCGAGATGCTCTTCTGGACCGGCGCGGTCATCAGCGGTATTGGCGCCGTGACCGGCTGGCAGTGGGCGCTGGTGGCGCTGGGCTATATCCTGATTGCCTATGTCATGTTCTCCGGCGCGCGCCGCCTGGAAATCCGCCAGAACAAAAACTACGGCGCGGATCCCGAATACCAGCAGTATGTGAAGACTGTTCCGATCATGATCCCGTTTGTGCCGCTGTACAGCGTGGAAAAGTACAAGTGGCTTGTCGCCTGAAAATCCTGTCGGCAACTGAAAAAGCGCCGGTTCCGCCATGCTGCTGCGGAATCGGTGCTTTCCGTTTTGGGAAAAGAATTTTAAGAAATTTGACAAAAGGGCTTGCAAATCCAAACGGAATCTGTTAGAATACTATTCGTTGCCGATGCTGATGTAGCTCAGCAGGTAGAGCGCATCCTTGGTAAGGATGAGGTCACCGGT
>CAZACE010000413.1:0-1969 GCA_964483255.1 uncultured Oscillospiraceae bacterium | reverse complement strand
AGTCTGAGGGGTAATGCCCCTCAGGCAGGTTTTAGGGCGGCAGCCCTGACGTACCTTTCTATCCTTTAAGCGATATAATCCCGAATAATCTCCTCAATCTTCTCTGCGCTCATATCCGTGCTGATGGTCTCCGGCGAGGAGATCGCAATCATGCCCGCAGCCATCGCCGTGCAGACGATTTCATCCGCCGTCATGCCCTGCCTGCTGCCCCAGACGATACCGGCCATTGCCGCCTCGCCCGCGCTGGTTACGTCCACAACATCCGGGAACGGACGCGCAACGCGATGCACCGTGCCCTCGCGGCGTCCGCGATAGAGCATGCCTTCGCGGCCGAGGGAAACAAACACGCGGCGCACACCCTTGCGAATCAGCACATCGCACGCATGCATCACACCGGCGATCGTATCCGTCTTCACGCCGGTCAGCGCAGCGAGCTCCATGCGGTTGGGCTTCACCGTATCGAAATAGCCGATATACGGCGCAATCTCCTTGGCCCAGGTGCTCGAAACCGGATCCAGATACAGCGGCGCCAAACAGACCTCCGTCAGCCGCACAATCGTCTCCTTGGAGAGATTGCCGTCGCAGACCACGATGTCTGCATTGCTCAGCACCACGCGCGCATCTTCAACAAAACCCTCGTCCAGGCGTTTAACGATATGCACATCGCTCATCGCAAGCACCTTGTCGCCCTTCTCGTCGAGAATGGACATGTAGCTTGAGGAACGCTCGCCTTCCAGCACACGCGTATGGCTCATGTCGATGCCCGCCGCTTCGCAGCCGCGCAGAATACTGCGGCCGTTTTCGTCATCGCCAACGACCGTCACCAGCTTCACACTGCTGCCAAGCCGCGCCAGATTCTCACAGATATTGCGGCATACGCCGCCCAGCGTCGTATACAGCGTGCCGGGGTTGGAATCCCCCATGATCAGCTTGCGTTCGCTTCGTCCACGGATATCCACATTTGCAGCACCGATACCGGCAATGTAACCCATAAAATATCCTCTCCCTTGGTATGCAGTTCGCTTCGCGCATTTCTACCTTACATTGTACCCTTTTTTTCGTCAAAAGACAATAGAAAGCGAGACGGGACTTGTATTTTCATAAAGACTCACGTATAATAGCCACCGGCGCATCTGCAAGTGATGCGTAACAAAACTTCATACCAAGGAGTGTATATCATGGAGAATCAAGGTATCCGCGACGCCCGCACGCTTGGCATGCCCAAGATGCTGGTTCTCGGCCTGCAGCACATGTTCGCCATGTTCGGCGCGACTGTGCTCGTTCCGGCGCTGACGGGTCTGAGCGTCTCCGCGACCCTGCTGTTTGCGGGTCTGGGCACGCTGCTGTTCCATTTCCTGGCCAAGGGTAAGGTTCCTGCTTTCCTGGGCAGCTCTTTCGCGTATCTGGCCGGCTATGCCGCCATCGCGCCGAATGGTGAAGCTGCGCTTCTGCCGTATGCCTGCGTGGGCGTGGCCTGCTCCGCAATTCTGTATCTGGTGCTTGCCGCTCTGGTCAAGAGCTTTGGCACCGACAAGGTCATGAGCTTCTTCCCGCCGGTCGTCACAGGCCCGATTATTATCTGCATCGGCATGACCCTGGCGAACTCCGCCATCAACAACTGCACCGGCAACTGGGCCGTTGCTCTGCTGGCAATCGTGACCGTCGTCGTCTTCAACATCTGGGGCAAGGGCATGTTCAAGATCGTCCCGATCCTCATGGGCGTTCTGGTGTCCTATGTTTTTGCCGCTCTGCTGGGTCAAGTGGACTTCTCCGGCGTGGCTTCTGCCGCCTGGATCGGCCTGCCCTTTAAGTTTGAAGACACCGTTTTCTCTCTGATCGGCAATTGCGACACCAACCTGCTCATCTCCGCGATCATCGCGATCATGCCAATCGCGTTTGCGACCATGATCGAGCACATCGGCGACATCTGCGCCATCTCCTCTACCGTGGGTGAGAACTTCATTGAGGA
>CAZACE010000412.1:0-1970 GCA_964483255.1 uncultured Oscillospiraceae bacterium | reverse complement strand
TTCTGAAGCTGATTATTTCACAGCGCCGGCAACGGCGTTGGTGAAGCTCTTCTGGAGCAGGAAGAAGATGATGATCGTCGGGAGAGAGCACAGCGTAACGCCAGCCATAACCACGCCGTAGTCGATGACGTAGCCAGCCATCAGGTTGGAAACGAGCATCGGCATCGTGGTGGCGTCGGAGGTCTGCATGATGACCTTCGGCCAGAGGTAGGAGTTCCAGGCGTTCATGAAGGTGATGGTGGCGGCAGACGCGTAGGTCGGCTGCATCATCGGAACGAACATCTTGACGAAGATCTGGAACTCGTTCAGGCCGTCGATACGGGCAGCCTCGATCGTGTCGCGCGGGAAGGTACGCGCGCTGTTGCGGAAGTACATGATCAGGAACGGAGTCGCCAGGCTCGGCAGGAAGAAGCCGACCCAGGTATTGAGCAGCTTCGCAGAGGAGAACATCTGGAACAGCGGAACCAGAACGGCAACGAACGGAACCATCATTGCCAGCATCAGGATGCTCATCAGGCCATCCTTATACTTATCATGATATATTTCAAAGCCGTAGCCGGCAATGGAGGAGATGATCAGAGAGAGCACAACCTGCAGCAGGGAGGTCGCGAAGGAGTTCTTCAGCGCAGTGAAGACATCCTGCTGAGCGAAGAGGTTCTTCAGGTTCTCAATGAGATGGGTGCTCGGGATCATACGGCCGCCGAGGATCTGCTGCGTGTTATTGAACGAAGAGATGAACGCCCAGTACAGCGGGAACACGGAAATGAGAGAAACGATGGTCAGGAATGCATACATCAGGATACGCGTGGAATACTTGGAAGCAGCGCCTTCTCTCATCGCTTGTCACCCACTTTCGTTTCGATCGCAGACAGGATCGCGACCATAATCAGAATCACGAAGGACATCGCAGCGGCGTAACCGAAATTCGGGTTTCCGATGAACATCTTGTTATAGATGTAATGCGACATCGTGATGGTAGTGTTGGCAGGTCCGCCCTTGGTCAGGTTCATGGACTCGTCAAAGAGCTGAAGCGTACCGTTGGTGGACATGATGCCGGTAACCAGAATGATCGGCTTGAGCAGCGGGATGGTGATCTTCGTGAGCTGCTGGAACTGGTTTGCGCCGTCGATACGGGCAGCTTCATAGATAGAATACTCGATGCTCTGCATGCCGGAGAGGAAGAACACCATGTTGTATCCTGTCCAGC
This sequence comes from uncultured Oscillospiraceae bacterium, assembly GCA_964483255.1. Taxonomy (GTDB): domain Bacteria; phylum Bacillota; class Clostridia; order Christensenellales; family Aristaeellaceae; genus Ventricola. Next base: position 763 of record CAZACE010000412.1, on the reverse strand, counting down.
GCCAGATCAAACCGATGATGATAACGGCTTTAGCGGTGCTGGGGTTATTCAGCCAGTTGATGCGCGCATCGATCAGATGCAGATTCATCAGCACGCCGTTGACCATGCCGTCCAGGTCGAACATGGTACGGAAGATCATGGAGTAGGCAACCAGACCGGTCGCACACGGCAGGAAGATGCAGGTGCGGAACAGACCGCGGAGCTTGAGGTCGCGGTTGTTGAGCAGGGAGGCGAAGATAATCGCCAGCACCAGCATGATCGGCACCTGGATGAGCAGGTAGGTGAATGTGTTCTTAACCGACTGGATGAACACCTTGTCGCGCATCATGAACTGATAGTTGCGCCAGAGCGGATCAGAAAACTGAAGCGCGGTTGGCTTACCAGTCTTGAAGGAGATCAGCAGCGCCTGGAACATCGGCCAGAAGCTGAAGATGAAGATCAGAAGCGCCGCTGGAGCAAGGAAAGCCCAGCCGGCAGCGCTCTGCTTACGCTCCATCGTCCAGAAGCGATGCTTCTTAGGAGCGGGGGTCGCGTTGGTCATCGGGAATCCACCTCTCTTTCATTGACTCCTTGGTGAAATAGCATAACGCAAAAACAGATAACGTGATTTACGTATAAGCTATTTCACCAAGGGACAACTGCCGCCCCGGTTCCCCGGAGCGGCAGCTGCAATGTTTGGAACCGTTAAACTGAGTCAGAGTCGGTCAGAAGCAGGAGCCCATGGGGAAGTTGATTTCCATCTGGGCAGAAGCTAGCTCGGAAG
>CAZACE010000411.1:0-1970 GCA_964483255.1 uncultured Oscillospiraceae bacterium | reverse complement strand
CATCCGCGAGGGCAAGGATGAAACCGTGGATGAGCTGGTAAACACGCTGCAGAAGCTGATGAAATAAACCTGTCAGCCAGCTTCGATGACAGCTCTCTTTGCTTTAAAAGGAGAGCCTGGTTTTTCAAATTCAACCTGCTCTCAGGAGGAATCGAATATGGAACAATATAACGTAACGGGCATGAGCTGCGCCGCATGCAGCGCCCGCGTGGAAAAGGCCGTCAGCGCCGTGCCGGGCGTAACAAGCTGCTCGGTGAGCCTTCTCACGAACTCCATGGGCGTAGAAGGCAGTGCAAGCGCTGAGGCTATCATCAAAGCCGTACAGGACGCAGGCTACGGCGCGAGCCTCAAAGGGGGTGCGGACAGCAGCGCCGCAAAAGCAAATTCTGCGATGGACGAAGATGCGCTTGCCGACCGCGAAACGCCTGTGCTGAAGCGCCGCCTGATCGCCTCATTGGGTTTTCTGATCGTGCTCATGTATTTCTCCATGGGCGCCTCCATGTGGGGCTGGCCGGTTCCTGCGTTCTTTGAGGGCAACCACATCGCGATGGGCCTTCTGCAGCTGCTGCTCGCCGCGATCGTAATGATCATCAACCAGAAATTCTTCATCAACGGCTTCAAGGGTCTGCTCCATCGTGCGCCGAACATGGATACGCTGGTCGCCCTCGGTTCCGGTGCATCGTTCATCTACAGCACCTATGCCCTCTTCGCGATGACGCACGCGCAGATGCTCGGCGATCACGAAGCCGTAATGGGCTACATGCACGAGCTCTACTTTGAATCCGCAGCGATGATCCTCGCGCTGATCACCGTGGGCAAAATGCTTGAAGCCCGCAGCAAGGGAAAAACCACGGACGCGCTGCGCAGCCTCATGAAGCTCGCGCCCAAAACCGCCGTGCTTGTGAGAGACGGGCAGGAAGTGACCGTCGCGATCGATCAGGTGAAAAAGGGCGACGTATTCGTCGTTCGTCCGGGCGAAAACATCCCGGTGGACGGCGTGGTGATCGAAGGCGAAAGCGCGGTAAGCGAATCTGCGCTCACCGGAGAGAGCATCCCAGTGGACAAGGTCCCTGGCGACATGGTATCCGCCGCGACGGTCAATCAGTCCGGCTTCATCCGCTGCGAGGCCACGCGCGTGGGCGAGGACACGACCCTCTCTCAGATTGTGAAGATGGTTTCCGACGCCGCCGCGACCAAGGCCCCGATCGCCAAGGTAGCCGACAAGGTTTCCGGCGTGTTCGTTCCCGTGGTCATCTCCATCGCCGTGATCACCACGGCCATCTGGCTGCTTTGCGGGCAGACGCTGGGCTTTGCCCTCGCCCGCGGCATTTCCGTGCTGGTGATCAGCTGCCCGTGCGCGCTGGGTCTGGCGACGCCGGTGGCGATCATGGTCGGCAACGGCATGGGCGCCAAACATGGTATTCTCTTCAAGACCGCCGTTTCTCTGGAAGAGACCGGCAAAACCGAGATCGTTGCGCTGGACAAAACCGGCACGATCACCAAGGGCGAGCCGAAGGTCACCGACCTCCTGCCCGCAGACGGCATCAGCGAAAACGAGCTTCTTTCCCTCGCCGCCGCTTTGGAGCAGAAAAGCGAGCATCCCCTCGCCCGCGCGATCATCCGCCGCGCGGAAGAAGAAGCCGTCTCCCTTTCTGAAGTCACCGATTTCCGCGCACTGCCGGGCAACGGTCTGCGCGCAAAGCTCGGAAATGACATGCTCATCGGCGGCAGCATGAAATACATGCAGACCGCGGCCGACATCAGCAAGGAAATGCTGGATCGCGCCGCGCAGCTTGCTGAGCAGGGCAAAACGCCGCTGCTCTTCGCCCGCGGCAGGCAGCTGCTGGGTATGATCGCCGTAGCGGACGTCATCAAAGAAGACAGCCCCGCAGCCATCAAGGCACTTCAAAATATGGGCATTCGCGTGGTCATGCTCACCGGCGACAACGAGCGCACGGCCAAGGCCATCG
>CAZACE010000410.1:0-1999 GCA_964483255.1 uncultured Oscillospiraceae bacterium | reverse complement strand
CGCACATACAGGGCTTGCCCCTGTATAGAAGTGCGCCCTTTGTTCCAAAGGGATTAACAAGCACAACTCATTATTTCATGTGGCTTTGATACACTTCCATCAGCTCTGTGTCTACGATAAAGTGTTCAGTCACATTTTCATAAGTATGCCCTTCTCGGAGCCATTGCTCCCCGCTGAACATAAAACGCCGCTCCGGCATCTGCTGATGGATCAGTGGACTGTAATTATCACCCCAGCAACACCAAGGCGTTCCGCTGGCATCCAACGCAGAAAGGAAATCTTCCGTGAAGTCACAGGCCACATCGCCGGGAATTGTGAACTGGGTTCCACACTCCAGTATCACGAAATCAACGCCAGTTTTCTCCTTAAAATCGAGATATGGCTCCAGCATCTCTTGAATCATGGCCGCATCCGCAATCAGCAGGGATTCCGGTTCTTCCGCTGTAACCGTCCCATCCGAAAGAATCGTCAATACGGCAGGCGTAGGATGACCAACACGACTAACGTCTCCGTTGATGGTCACAGTAAGGTCGTCGCAATTTAAAACAATTCCCAGAATCTCGCCATAGCCATTGGCGGTTTCAGAGATGCGGATATCCTTGCAGTTTTTGGGTAGTGTGACCTTACAGGCATAATGGTCGCTCTGAGACCATTCCGCCGTTCCTTCACCCGACGTTACCACGCATCCGCTTCCGTCACCGGCAGCTCCATCAACAGCAAATCCACCGATTTGAGTCCCATCTACCAAAATCTCATACTCTGCGCTTACAAATGCGTGAGGCTTCAAAATCAATTCTGTGCCTACGGGAAAATCGCCTTTGAGTACAATATCTCCTTCTGCTGCATTGAAACACTGGTTCATGTAATAATGAGGCCACTGTTCTGTGCCGTCAGCCAAAATATATCCGCTGAATCCCTGTGCCACTTCCGCATCGGCAAGACCTTGGACGGGTGCTCCCCATGTTACACCCAATGTGCTTGCAATCATCAATCTTTCCGGCGAAACCGTCCGCACGGCATCAATTGCTTTTTGCATAACAGCGGAGTAGGCTTCATCAGTCAGTTCATGTTCTGGATTTCCGTGGGGTTCATTCAATAGATTAAAGCTGAGCAAATTAGAGGGAACGTCTTGATACCGCTGGGCAATAAACTGCCAAAATCCCACAAAATAGCTTTGGCTTTCTTCATCCCAGAACAGAATATCATCACTGTCATCGCCGTTTGTTGTGTAACCGGGCATATCATGTAAATCGAAGCAAACATGAATCCCGTACTCGGCGCACCAGTTCAACAAATCATCAATCGTTTCCAGATAGGCGCTGCATACCTGCGTCATATCAGTTCCGTCAAAAAGCTGATTAAACTTCAGCGGGACACGGACAAAGTTAAAGCCGGAAAGGGCAATGGCCTCGATTTCTTCTTTGGCATACTTCCGTCCCAGACCAAACCAGTTGTACTCGTCACGGGCGATGAGCGCATGACCCTTCCAGTCCGGCAGATCATGATAGGTTGCTGTAGGCATTTTTTCTGCCAATGCCATTGTTTCGGCGGTCACGCCACATTCCATAGCATCCTCTGCCGAAACATAAGTGAAAAACCGGATTGTTTCATACAGGCGTTCAATAGCACGAATGGAATCGCCTCGGGTCAGCACACCACCAAAATTCAACATATAATTCTCGTCGAAATCAAAATATGTTTTTCCGTTGCCAAAAGAATAGCATTCTGTAAACCATCCTGCGACATTTACATATTGCTCCCCGCTTACCCATTCATAGTCTGTACCGATTAAATCATCATTCTTATACTCAGCAAATGCATCTGGAAGAAGCGGATATTCACCAATTCCTTCCCCGAAATCCACGCCATCAGGAACATGATCCTCCAAGAAAATACTTTCCCAAAAACCGATTGCGTCCACGCCAGTACACTCGGCGGCATAGAAAAGTACAAGCATCCCTTCCATGCGTGTCATCGGATCATCCGCTTCACGAAAATC
>CAZACE010000409.1:0-2012 GCA_964483255.1 uncultured Oscillospiraceae bacterium | reverse complement strand
CGTTCATCTGACCATAGACCAGCGCAGTCTTATTGATAACGCCGGACTCCTTCATTTCGTTGTAAAGGTCGTTGCCCTCGCGTGTACGCTCGCCCACGCCCGTGAAAACAGACAGACCGCCATGCTGCTTGGCAACGTTGTTGATCAGCTCCATGATCAGAACCGTCTTGCCGACGCCAGCACCGCCGAACAGACCGATCTTGCCGCCCTTGGCATACGGCGCAATCAGGTCAACGACCTTGATGCCCGTTTCAAGAATCTCGGCAGAGGTTTCCTGCTCGTCATAAGCCGGCGCAGCGCGGTGGATCGCCCAGCGCTCAACATCTTCAGGAGCCGGCTGATTATCAACCGGTTCGCCCAGAAGATTGAAGATGCGGCCAAGGGTCTTCTCGCCGACCGGCACGGTGATGGAGGAGCCGGTATCCACGGCCTTCGCGCCTCGGGTCAGGCCGTCCGTGCTGCTCATGGCAATGCAGCGGACGACGTCGTCGCCAACGTGCTGAGCGACCTCGACGACAAGCTTCTTTTCGCCGCTGCCAACCTCAATGGCGCTGAGCAGCTGCGGGAGCTCGCCGTTTGCAAATTTGATATCCAGTACCGGGCCGATAACCTGGGCCACGGTACCGATGCTTCCTTTAGCCATATCGTTGCTCCTTATTTCTGTTAATGCTCCGCGCCGGCAACAATCTCGGTGATCTCCTGCGTGATCGCACCCTGACGGGCACGGTTATAAGACAGGGACAGATTCTCGATCATTTCAGCCGCGTTCTTGCTGGCCGCGTCCATCGCGGTACGGCGCGCGCCCTGCTCGCTGGCTACAGACTCGCACATGGCGCCATACAGCATGCCGGCGATATAGCCAGGAACAATCGCGTCATACACCTCTTCAGGACTCGGCTCATAGAGAACCAGCGAACGCAAATCCTCGCGCTTCTTGCCGCCTTCCGCTTTGAGCGGAAGCAGGCTTTCAACCTTTGGGGTCTGCGTGAGCATGGAGACAAACTGCGTATAAATAATGGATACTTCGTCAAACTGTCCGCTCAGATAGCCCTGCGTCACCAGATTGCTGATGGCAAAGCAATCCGTAATCGAAATGCTGCCTGCCTCGGCAAACTCGGTTGTAACAATTTCAATGCCCTTGCGGGAGCAGAAATCGACTGCTCGCTTGCCGACAGGCAGAATGCAGGTAGGGATGTCGCCCTGCATCCTCTCTGTCACAGCCCTGATGATGTTGCTGTTATAGCCGCCTGCGAGGCCGCGGTCGCCTGCAATCATGATCAGACAGCGCTTTTTCGCTTCGCGCTGCTTCTGATACGGAGAGGAGAAATCCTTCGTCGAAGATTCAATCCCCTCAAGCGTATCCCTGAGACCCATGAAATACGGACGGCTGCGCTCCTGGCGCTCCTTGGCTTTTCTGAGCTTGGAGGAGGCGACGAGTTCCATCGCTTTGGTGATCTGCATGGTGCTTTCTACGCTTTTGATGCGAAGCTTAATATCCTTCATGGACGCGCCAGCCATCACTTACCCCCTCCTTTCGATTATTTGGCGAGAAAGTCCGACGTATACTGCTTAAGTGCAGCAGCGAGCTTCTCTTCAGTTTCCTTTTCGAACTTGCCAGTGGTGCGGATGACCTCAAGGATATCCGCATGGTGCGTATCAAGATACTCATACAGGCCCTGCTCATAAGCGGCAACCTTCTCAACCGGCACCTCGGCAAGGTAATCATGCGTGACCGCATAAATGATGCAGACCTGCTTTTCAACGTCGATCGGCTGGCTTCTGCCCTGCTTGAGGATCTCCACAACGCGTTCACCCTGAGCCAGACGCGCCTTGGTATCCGCATCCAGATCACTGCCGAACTGCGCAAAGCTCTGAAGCTCGCGATACTGGGAATAGATCAGCTTGAGGCTGCCCGCAACCTTCTTCATCGCCTTGATCTGCGCATTGCCGCCAACACGGGAAACAGAGATACCCGGGTTGACAGCCGGCATGATGCCGGAATGGAACAGCTC
>CAZACE010000408.1:0-2021 GCA_964483255.1 uncultured Oscillospiraceae bacterium | reverse complement strand
GCGCGAGCTATCTGAGCTTTATCACCGGCAATCTCGCCAACCTCAAGATTCCCTGCGCGATCAACGCGCGCGAGATGGCGGATGCCCGCGTGGGCACGCCCGAAAACGAGATCATTTCCACGCTTTCCGTCGCCACCAGCTCTCTGGTGACGGTGGTAGTGCTGGCGCTGGGCGTCGTGCTGCTGGTTCCGCTGCAGCCGGTGCTGGGAAGTCCCGTGCTCACGCCCGCGTTTGACAATGTCGTTCCGGCGCTCTTTGGCGCTCTGGGCTGCAAGTATTTTATCAAGGGCAAAAAATTCGCGGCGATTCCGCTGGTGCTTTCCAGCGCGGTGTGCATTCTGATGCCCTCGATGATCCGCCAGACGAGCGTGCTGCTGATCATCATTGGCGCGCTGACCATCGGCGTATCCTTTGTCTTCTATAAGAAGGGAGCGCTGGAAAACGAATGATCAGGCTGATTGTGCTCTTGCTGCTGGCGCTGGGCTGTTGTATGGCGATCGCTGTGATACGCACGCTGGCAATGAAGCCGACGGCTGCAAAGACAGCCGTGCCGCCGAAGGCCGATTCCCAAAGGGCGAAGGCCTACGGCGAAAAGCTTTCTGCGATGGTGAAGATGGAGACGGTGTCCAGCCGTTTTGATCCGGACAGGGAGAAGTTCCGCGCATTCCAGGAAAGCCTGCGTGCGCTGTTTCCGCGGGTGTTTGAAGCCTGTGCGGTGCATCATCCGGGCGATGGTCTTGTGCTGCATCTCAGAAGCGAGAATCCGACCGGGGAGCCGATTCTGCTGATGAGCCATCACGATGTGGTGGAAGCAAAGCGCGAAGGCTGGGATCACGACCCGTTCTCCGGTGAGATTGACGAAGAGGGGCGCGTCTGGGGCCGTGGCACGGTGGATACCAAGGGCAGCCTCATGTGCGAGCTGCAGGCGCTGGAAGAACTGCTGGAAAACGGCTGGAAGCCGGATAAGGACGTATACATCACTTCCTCCTGCACGGAGGAATGGTCCGGCCCGTGCGCCCCGGCGATTGTTGCCTGGCTCAAGGAACAGGGAGTTCATCTGGGCATGCTGCTGGATGAAGGCGGCATGATTCTGGAGGAGCCTGTCGGCGGTGTGAAGGGCCGCTATGCGATGGTTGGCGTGCTGGAAAAGGGATATGGCGATGTGCGCTTTATCGCGCGCGGCCACGGCGGCCATGCCAGTGCACCCAAGAAGAATTCACCCCTGCCGCGCCTGGGTGCGCTGATGCATGACATCGATTCGAATTCCCCGTTTAAGGCGCAGATTACCCCGACGGTGAAGGAGATGTTCACGCGCCTCGCGCCGAACTCGTCCTTCGCGCTGAAGCTCGTCTTTGGCAATCTGTGGCTCTTCGGCCCGCTGCTCAAGAAGGCGATGCCCATGATCAGCCCGGCTGCCGCAGCGATGATGCAGACGACCTGCGCTTTTACCACGGCCAAGGGTTCCGAAGGGCTCAACGTCCTGCCGACGGTCGCCAGCGTGACGGCAAACCTGCGCTTCATTCATCATCAGGCGAACGAGGAAAGCCTGGCGCTGCTTGAAAAGCGCGCAAAGAAACATGGCGTGGAGATGGAAGTGATCACCCAGGATCATCCCTGCCCGATCGTGGATTATTCGGCAAAGCCTTTCGGCCTGCTGGAAAAGGTGGCGGCGGAAATCTATCCGGGCTACGGCGTGGTGCCTTATGTGATGACGGGCGGCACGGACGCCAAATACTACGGCAGCATCTGCGAGCATTGTCTGCGCTTTGCGCCAATTGAAATCAATAGCCAGCAGTATGGAAGCATCCATTCTGTCAACGAGAATCTGCATGCGTCGGCACTTGTGCCTGCGGTGGATTTTTATAAGCGAGTGCTTGTGCGCTACTGTGCGGGCGATATGTAATCAAAGGGCGGGAACAATCCCGTCCTTTTCTGCGGCTGCCCGTCCTTTTCTGCGGTTGCCATTGGTTGAAAAAATACAAGTACTATGCTATACTATCCATATGTATACATATAAAAGA
>CAZACE010000407.1:0-2034 GCA_964483255.1 uncultured Oscillospiraceae bacterium | reverse complement strand
CCCTTAATACTGATAATCAAGCGGATAATCCCTGAGGTAATCCTCAAGCAGGCCGCACTCGTCGAGCAGCTTGAAGAGCGTATAGCGGGTGCGGTAATCCTTGGCGCAGTGCATGGAGGTGTTGAGCAGCTCCTCGTCCACGCCGCAGTCCTCGGCGGTCAGATCTGCGCCCAGCGCCTTCATCGCGGCATAGATGTCCTCAAACCTGGGCATCTCATCGATGGCCGCCTTGATCTCGTCAAAGCGCTCCTGCGCGCGCTTGATGCGGCGTTCCTGCTCCTCCCAGGTGAGGAAGTCGCCCGGGTTCTCCTCCATGATGGCTTCGCCGTTGGCCTTGCCGTAAGCGTGCAGCATCCATTTTTCGCGCTGCTCGCGGGTGATGGCCTTCGCCTTGATGGCGTCCAGATCCAGCCTGGAGAGGTCTTCCTTGGCAAAGCGGGTGAACAGCGGCCAGGCCAGCAGCGTCGCCACGCCGACGGAAGCGCCGTGGCTCGGGGCGGTCTTGCCGCGCAGCATCTGCATCATCTCCCAATAGTGGGCGATGTTGTGCTCCACGGAAGCGACGGCGCGCGTGTTGCCGATGATGAGCACGGTGACGCCGGCCAGCAGCAGCGCCTCGACGAGGATCTTCATGCCCTTGTCGGTCTTCTCGCGGATCTCGTCAACGTTGGCGAGCAGCTTTTCGATCGCGTCGGTGACGATTTCGCCGCAGACATGGCAGTACGGCTCGTCATTGATGATGCTGCCGATCTTCCAGTCGCACTTGGCGATGTACTTGCCCAGCACGTCGCCCACGCCGGAGCAGATCATGGAAAGCGGCGCAGTCTTGAGGATCTCGGTATCACAGACGATGATCTCCGGACAGGGGCCCTTGCGGTGAATTTTGAGACCCTTGAACGTCAGCGGCGCGATGGCGGAGGTGTAGCCGTCCATCGACGGGGCGGTGCCCACGCTCACAAATGGGAGACCCGTACGCTTGGCGTTGACGCGGGTGGTATCGGTGACAGAGCCGGAGCCCACAGCGACGAGGAACTGCGTTTCCGGCTGGATGCTCAGCAGCACCTCGCCGACGGCGCGCTCGTCGGGCTCCATCTTGCCCTCGCGCACGATGACGCACTCGATGACCTTGAAGCCGGCGGCCCTGAGCGTCTGGCTCACGCGGCGACCCGCGATCTCATAGGTGTTGTTGTCGGCGACGAGCACGCAGTTGGTACCCAGGCCGCGCTTGGCGATATAGCCGGGGAGCTTGTCGATCAGACCGCTGCCGACGTAGATGTCCTTGTCGGGGTCGGTGTGATCATAGGAGCAGCTGCACGCCAGACCGGAAATAATCAGCTTTCCGTCCTGGTTGTATTCGATCTTATAAGCCATGCATTTTTTCTCCTTTTGTCTGCAGGATGATAGATGCCTTTATCATACAATTTTTATGGCGCGAGAGCAATACAATCGGCCTTAAAGATTCCTGAGGATATCCTCCCAATTCTCGGGAAAGCCGCACAGGCGAAGGTCGGCATTCGGGAATTCGCGCTCGAGGCTGGCGATGCCGCGGATCATGTCGTTGTATACGCGGTGTCCGCCGGCGGGAACCTTGAGCATGAGCAGGATCGGGAAGACATAGTCGCTGTCATAGGGCGCGAACCTGGGCAGCAGGATGGCGCGGTCGTCCATCTTCTGATTATAGAGCCGACCATAGTGCGCGCAGATATTGCGCACATCCACGCTCGCGCCGATGAGCGCGCCGAGCTCTGCGGGCGTCAGGCGGTACTGCTTGCTGATGGCCCGCTGGTCATCCTCTGTGAGGATGGCAAAGAGCTGGGCGATCATGCCGAAGGAGAACAGCTCCACAGCCGCCCAGACGGGGAATTGGCCGCCGTATTTGCTCTGATGATGGCGCACGAAGGCGAGGTCGTTCTCGCGATCCACTTCGATGCGGAATTTGTTCATCAGGCTCTTGTGCGATCCCTGGGATTGGCGGTCCGGGCGGAAGTTGGCGGCGTTTGTATAGCCGGTGGAGCCATAGGTCATTGCCAGATG
>CAZACE010000406.1:0-2036 GCA_964483255.1 uncultured Oscillospiraceae bacterium | reverse complement strand
TGACGAAGGTCACCGTCTATTCCAATATGCCGGAGGTTGAGCTCTTCGCCAATGGCAAGAGCCTGGGCAAGAAGACCGCCGAGGATCACTTCTTCTACTTCGACGTGCCCAACAGCGGCAAGACCAGGCTGGAGGCCGTTGCGGGCGAGTATCACGACGAGAGCGTGATCAACAAGGTGGAAACCCCGAACGAGGCTTACCGCCTGCGCGAGAAGGGCGCCATCCTCAACTGGTTCGACATCACGGAGGTTGACGGCTATTTCTCTCTGAACGACAAGCTCAGCGACATTATGGCCTCCCCGGAGGGGCAGCAGCTCCTCGCCGACATAATGAAGCAGATGATGTCCGGCGGCGGCAAGGACTCCATGATGGGCGCCGGCTTTGAAGTGACCTCGGCGCTGATGCAGATGATGGGCGGCTTCACTGTCGTTCGTCTGATGAGCCTGATGGGCGCGGCGAACGTGAAGGTGACCAAGGAGCAGCTGCTGAGCCTGAACGCGATGCTCAATAAGATCAAGAAGCCGCAGTAACGGTATCATAAAACCCCCTTCAAAAGAAGGGGGTCATTATTTTTCTTTATTTTTTCTTTGGGCAGGCGCGAAGTGAAGAAGGGGTTCGGGGATTGCATCCCCAGGCGGGGTTTGAAGCCTGCGGCTTCAACGTCCCTTACACGCCCAGCAGCCTTACGCGCTTCATGCCCTCAATCGCGGCGACCTTATCGCACAGAGCCTCCTGCGCGCGGGCGGGAATCTCGTCTATATCCACAACGGACACAGCCATCGTACCGCGGCTGCGGTTCACCAGGTCGGAAATGTTCAGGCCAAAGCCCGCGACCGCAGAGGTGATGGAGCCCAGAACGTTGGGCACGTTCTCGTGGATGCACAGAAGGCGCGGCTTGCTTACCGGCGCTACATCGATCGCCGGCAGATTCACGCTGTTGCGGATGATGCCGCTCTCCAGGAAGTCGCGCGTCTGCGCGGCCGCCATCACGGCACAGTTCTCTTCGCTCTCCGGGGTGGAGGCGCCCAGATGCGGAATCGCGATCACGCCCTCCAGACCGATCAGCGCGTCGGTCGGGAAGTCCGTCACATAGCAGCTCACGCGGCCGTCGCCCAGCGCATCCACCAGTGCGGCCTCATCCACCAGGCCGCCGCGCGCAAAGTTCATGATGCGAACGCCCTTGCGGCAGATGGACAGCGTGCGCGTGCCGACCATGCCGCGGGTCTTCTCATTGAGCGGCACGTGCAGCGTGATGAAATCGCAGGAGGAGAACAGCGCGTCCAGAGAATTCTCGCGCTTCACCTGGCGGGAAAGCTTCCACGCGTGCTCGACGGAGATCATCGGATCATAGCCCACGACGTTCATGCCCAGATGCACAGCCGCATTGGCCACCAGAACGCCGATGGCGCCCAGACCCACAACGCCCAGCGTCTTGCCGCGCAGCTCCGGGCCGACAAAGGCCTTCTTGCCCTTTTCAACGGCCTTCTCAACCGCCGCGCCCTGACCCTTCAGGGTGCGCGTCCATTCGATGCCGCCCACGATGTTGCGGCAGGAGAGCAGCATGCCCGCCAGCACCATCTCGGCGACGCCATTGGCGTTCGCGCCCGGCGTGTTGAACACGCAGATGCCCTTCTGGCTGCAGGCGTCGACGGGGATATTGTTATAACCTGCACCGGCGCGCGCGATGCACAGCACGCTGTCGTCGATCGGCATGTCATGCATGGATGCGGAGCGAACCAGCACGCCCTGCGGATTGGCGACGTCGTCGGCAACCCTGTATTTGTTGTCCAGCTGGGTGTAAATCGCGGAAGAAATTGCGTTCAGCGTTTTAATCTTATATTCCATGGAATATAACCTTCTCTCTTTGATGTTGTAAATGAAGTGTCCGGCTGCGGCCGGATACTTCATCCGTCAGTCCTTCGGACTGCCACCTTCCCCAAAGGGGAAGGTTAATTTACTGCGGAAGGGAACAAACCTGGCCTTCCCCTCTGGGGAAGATGCCCGAAGGGCGGATGAGGTCCCGCCCGCAGGTGATT
>CAZACE010000405.1:0-2043 GCA_964483255.1 uncultured Oscillospiraceae bacterium | reverse complement strand
GGTGGAGGTGCACGCCAAGCGCGAAAAACCGATGCCTGAGGGCTGGACGATCGATGCGGACGGGTATATCGCCACCGATGCTGGGAAGATGAACAAATCGATCCTCGCGGGCGATATGGGCGGCATTCTGCCCCTGGGCGGCGCAGGCGAAACGCACAGCGGCCATAAGGGCTATGGTCTTGCGATCATGGTGGAGGCGCTCACAGGCGTGCTGGCGCAGGGCCTGCTCTCGCCGGAGATGCAGGGCGCGCATGGCGATCATACCAGCCATTTCTTCCTGGCGTTTGATCCGGGTATGTTCGGCGATCCGGACGCGATTCGCGCGCAGATGAGCCGCTATCTCAGAATGCTTCGCGAGAGCGAAAAGCTTCCCGGCGAAAGCCGCATCTATACCCCGGGCGAAAAGGCGTTTGAAGCCATGCAAAGGCGTATGGAAGACGGTATCCCCGTCGAGGAAAAGACGCTTGCTGAGCTGCGCGCTATTGCTGATGAATTGAATATCGAATTCTTGTAATCCTAAAAAAGAAACACGCTCCGAGATTCTCTCAGAGCGTGTTTTCATTTGCGTGAAAGCAATTATCAAGGGCATTCTGCCCGCAGAAAACGGGTTCAGCACCACTGAGCTATCGCACCTGCCAATGCAGGCATCGCAGCGCCTGATGCGCGCGCGATGCCGTTAGAAGCAAGGCGAAGCGCAGTGGGTGCGGGCACAGCCCGCTCAGCCCTCGCCGCGGCGGGCGCGCGCGGCCAGCTTCTTGCGCATTTCAACCTCGAGCACGCGCTTGCGCATGCGCAGATTCTTGGGCGTGATTTCCAGCAGCTCGTCGTCGTCGATGAACTCCAGGCATTCTTCGAGCGTGAGCGCCTTCATGGAGGTCAGCTTCATGGCGGTTTCCGCGCCGGCGGCATTTCTGATCGAGGTCAGGTGCTTCTGGCGGCAGACGTTGACGTCGATGTCGCCGGTGCGCGCGTTCTGGCCAACAATCATGCCGGTGTATACCGCAGTGCCCGGGCCGTAGAACAGCGTGCCGCGATCCTGCGCATAGAACAGGCCGTACATGACCGCCTCGCCCGTCTCGGTGGAAACGAGCGCGCCGCAGTTGCGGTGGGGAATCTCGCCCTTGTAGAGCTCGTAGTGGTCGAACACCGAGCTCATGACGCCTTCGCCGCGGGTATCGGTCATGAACTCGCTGCGATAGCCGAACAGGCCGCGGCTGGGCACGGTGAACTCCAGGCGCACGCGGTCCATGCCGCTCATGTTCTCCATCACGCCGCGGCGGCGGCCGATCTTCTCAATGACCGCGCCGGCGTATTCGCTGGGCACATCGCAGACCATCTTCTCCACCGGCTCCATCTTGTTGCCGCCCTCGTCATACTGGATGAGCACCTCCGGCTTGGAAACCTGGAACTCGTAGCCCTGACGGCGCATGTTTTCAATGAGCACGGACAGATGCAGCTCGCCGCGGCCGCTGACGCGGAACGCATCCGGCGATTCGGTCTCCTCCACGCGCAGGGAGACGTCGGTCTCCAGCTCGCGCATCAGGCGCGCGCGCAGGTGACGGGAGGTAACATAGGTGCCTTCGCGGCCGGCAAACGGGCTGTCGTTGACGGAGAAGGTCATGACAACCGTCGGCTCGGTGATCTTGACAAACGGCAGCGCTTCGACAGTATCGGGCGCGCAGATCGTGTCGCCGATCATGATGTCCTCAACGCCGGTGATCGCAACGATCTCGCCCATGGCTGCTTCTTCGATCGGCACGCGCTTCAGACCGTCAAAAGCGAACAGCGCGCTCATGCGGAAATTCTCGTGCAGCTCCGGATTCTCGATATTGCAGCGGGTCTTCATGGTGTTGAGCTTGAGGGTGCCGCGGGTAATGCGGCCGATGCCGATGCGGCCCACGAACTCATTGTAGTCGATCGTGGAGATGAGCATCTGCGCCGGGCCATCGGGATCGCCCTTCGGGGCCGGGATGTACTCGAGAATCGTGTCAAAGAGCGGGCGCAGGTCGGTGCCGGGATTGGCCATATCCAGCGTCGCAGTGC
>CAZACE010000404.1:0-2058 GCA_964483255.1 uncultured Oscillospiraceae bacterium | reverse complement strand
TACGGATGATTGCGCATGCCCACGCCGCGTGTCACCTGCCAATACACGAACAGCGAATCGCCCTCGACCTGATCGACCAAGCCCTGAAGCATGGCCTTCATCTCTTCCTTCGGCATCGGAATATCGATATCGATCAGCTTCGCGCTGCGATAAATGCGATCGATATGATCATCAAAATGCATCGGAACATGGTTCACCGCGATGGTCGCATCGTACACGCCGTCACCGAAGTAGCAGGCGCGGTCGTTCATCGGCACCATCATCTCCTCGATGGGCGCGGTTTTTCCGTTGTAATAGGCGATGTTCTTCATCAGAAGTTCCTCCTTGGATAAAAGGGTTACGCCGGGCTGCCGCCCTGACCTGCTCGGGGGGGACATCGTCCCCGAACCCCTTCTTCGCTTCGCGCTTGTTTTAAGCTGCCCGCCTTCGGCGAACTCCGTTCGCCCAAGGCGGGGAATATCTATAAAGGCTTAAAGCCGCTCATCAGCCTCCCCTGAAAGAGGAGATGTCAGTCTGTAAGACTGACGGTTATTTCAACGCCGCAACCTCATTCATGGCCTCCTGCCAGGCGGCGTCCTGAATGCGCTTGATCAATTCAGGATCCCTGCCACCGACTCTCTTTCCGTCGATTTCGGTGATGCGGCAGCAAAGCGCGCTCGCGCTGGTGAAGAAAATCTCGTCCGCATCCATCATCTCACAGAGCGTAAACGGCTCCTCAATCACCGGAATGCCCATCTCGCGGCACTGCGCAATGCGGTGCGCGCGGGTGATACCCGGCAGGATCAGGTTGTCGCAGGGCGCAGTTCTGAGCGCGCCGTCCTTGAGAATATGCACATTGGAATGCGCGCACTCGGTCACGCGGTCGCCGCGATGCAGAATCGTCTCATCGCAGCCCTTCTCCTCCGCCCGCTGGGTATAGATGACGCTGGGCAGCAGATTGATCGTCTTGATGTCGCAATGGAAATAACGCGTATCCTCCATGGTGATGCAGCGGTACTCGCGATCCATGGGATCGAGCACATCCGGCTTCACCCAGACCCACAGGCTCGGCTTGCCGCCGGCAAAACGATACGCATGACCGCGCATGCCCACGCCGCGCGTCGCCTGCACATAGACCATCTGATCCGGCGAATCCACCTTTTTGCAGAAATCCAGCACCATCGCGCGCAGCTCATCAAATGCCATCGGGATCTCAATCTCGATCTTTTTGGCGGATCGATAAAACCTGCGCAGATGATCATCCAGCTGCAGAGGCACATGATCGATGGTGAACATCGCATCATACACGCCGTCGCCGAAATAGCTGGCGCGCTCGTTCATCGGGATCATCATCTCCTCAAGTAACGAGATCTTCCCATTGTAATAGGCGATATTCTCCATGGCATATCCTCCCGCTTTTTCGTGTGCCTTCTATGATACGCGCGCCGACAGCATTTGTCAAACATTATTCCCGAAGATCGTGCATTTTTCTGTTATCCATCCGTGCTCAACCGCTCGTTATGAATAATTCCGAGAGATAACATGCAAAAATGCTCACCTGCAAGATCCGCTTCCGCTTCCGAAAAACTTTACATGATTAAGTCGTTCGGTGCTTGCTGCACGTAATTCCGCGCAATTTCCTATAAAGTGAAAAAGCCGCCCTTGCGGGCGGCTGTAAGCGCAGCAATTACTTTGTAGGAAGATGACCGTGGTAGGGATCGCAGGTGTAGCCGTTGCCGCAAACCGGGCACAGATCGTGGCGTTCACGCGTGGACACGCAGCCATAGTGACCGCAGTCCATACGGTGGCTCTTGTTGTAGCGCTTGCTGTTTCCGCACTGCTTGCAGATCTTTACGCAGATCTTATCGCCATGCTCTTCGCCATTGCACTTCGCCTCGCCGCACCAGTAGCAGTACTGATGCTCCGCCTTGACGTACTTCTTGCCAATCTGGCGATAGTAGCACGGACGATGGTAGGCGTTGTTGCAGGGGGTCTCGTGGCTGCCGAGCGTGCGATCGCACCAGAGCAGGCCGCACATACGGCACGCAGTATGCGAATTGGAATTGGAGCAGAGATAGG
>CAZACE010000403.1:0-2062 GCA_964483255.1 uncultured Oscillospiraceae bacterium | reverse complement strand
TTACATGGAGCTCAAGAATAAGCTGGGCGACGTGATGAGTAGCCCGGACGCCGACGCCGAAACCATTTCTACCCTCGGCCGCGAGATGGATGGAATTCAGCAGACCCTCAGCGCAATGCCGGCCGTCGACGCGATGACGACTGCCCGTCAGCAGTTCTCTGAGGTAATGAACCAGGTGAATCGGGTTCTGGAATACATCATCACCGGTGAACTCCCGCAGCAGGGCGGCTGCTCCGGCAATTGCTCCGGCTGCTCCGGCTGCCACTAAATCGGTTAGATCCATCCAATTCTCTGTTTACGGAGGCTGAAACATGGCGAAGATGACCCCCATGATGCGCCAGTATCTGGACACGAAGGACAAGTATCCGGGAATGATCCTGTTCTTCAGGCTTGGCGACTTTTATGAGATGTTCTTTGAAGACGCCAAACTCGTTTCCCGGGAGCTTGAACTCACGCTGACGGGGAAAAGCTGCGGTATGGATGAACGCGCACCGATGTGCGGCGTTCCCTTTCACAGCGCAGAGACCTACATCAATCGCCTGATTGAAAAGGGCTATAAGGTCGCGATCTGTGAGCAGATGGAGGATCCGGCAACGACGAAAGGGCTTGTCCGCCGCGATGTTGTTCGCGTGGTTACGCCGGGTACCGTCATTGAGCAGTCCATGCTCGAAGACAGGCGAAACAGCTATCTGCTTTCTATTTGTCTGGATGGAAACCGCGCAGGCCTCGCATTCATCGATGTCTCTACCGGCGAATTCAGTGTATATGAGATCGAAAAAGCGTCTATTCGCCTTCAGGATGAGCTTGCCCGTATTGCTCCCAAGGAGATTATTACAAATTGCCAGCTGCCTGAGGGCGTAACGACGCTGCCTTTCAGCATCGAAAACAGCATAGGTTTTCAGTTCGTTAAGGCCAAGAATGCGCTTCTTGAACATTTTAACGTTCAGGCGCTGGAATCTCTGGGGCTTGAAAACCTGAAGCTTGGTATCCGTGCAGCTGGCGCGCTCATGAAGTATCTTCAGGAGACACAGAGGAACGCGCTCGAGCATATTACATCCATCTCTCAGTATCACGATAAGCGGTACATGATGCTCGATCATACCGCGCGCCGCAATCTGGAACTGACGGAAACCATGCGTTCCCGCCAGAAACAGGGAACGCTGCTTGGCGTGCTGGATTATACCTGCACGGCGATGGGCGGCCGCATGCTGCGCAGTTTTATTGAGCAGCCGCTGGCTGTGAAGGAAGATATCGATCGGCGGCTTGATGCTGTTTCCATGCTGCAGAGCGCAGATATGACCGTCGATCTGCTTCGGGAGGAGCTCACGCAGGTTTACGATATCGAGCGCCTGCTCAGCCGAATCTCCTATCGCAGTATCAATGCCAAGGATTGTCTGGCGCTGCGTGATTCGCTTTCGCATGTGCCGGCGATCTACGAAGCCCTGCGCAGCCTGGATCCCAAGGGCATGCTGGGGGAATTGCTCCGTCAGCTCACGCCGCTGGAGGACGTTGTCGATCTGCTCACCAGCTCGATCAATCCAGAAGCGCCCATGCTCATGAGCGACGGCCACTATATCAGGGATGGCTACAACGCTGATCTGGATAAACTGCGCGAAGCTTCTGCCAACGGCCGCCAGTGGATTGCCGATCTGGAAGCCAAGGAGCGCGAACTGACCAAGATCAAGAATCTGAAAATCCAGTATAACAAGGTCTTCGGTTACTATATTGAAGTAACAAAATCCAACTATGATCAGGTGCCGTATCGCTACACGCGCAAGCAGACGCTTGCCAATTGCGAGCGATACATGACGCCTGAACTGCACGAAATCGAAGAAACCGTGCTGGGCGCGCAGGAGAAATCCATCCGCCTGGAGCAGGCGCTCTTTATTGAAATCCGCGATTATCTCTCTGCGCAGATCCCGCGCATTCAGAAGACGGCTGTCGGCCTCAAAACACTGGACGCATTGCTTTCTCTGGCAGTTGCTGCTGTGCGCAATCATTATGTCCGCCCGCTGATCACCACCGACGGCACGCTTTCCATCGAAAATGGCCGACATCCTGT
>CAZACE010000402.1:0-2062 GCA_964483255.1 uncultured Oscillospiraceae bacterium | reverse complement strand
AGAACATTCTCGCCTGCGTGCGCGAAATGACCGGTTGGAGCCGTCCGAAGGGCTGCATCGTCTGCGGCATCGGTCTGTTCATCACCTCCATCACCACCGCGCTGGGCTACAGCGTGCTCACTTTCCAGCCGTTCGCTGCCGGTTCTGCCTGGCTGGATTTCTGGGATTTCATGGTCTCCACCAACCTGCTGCCGATCGGTTCTCTGATTTTTGCCTTCTTCTGCTGCAACAAGCGCTACGGCTGGGGCTGGGACAACTTCATCGCCGAAGCTAACACCGGCAAGGGTCCGAAGGTTCAGCAGTGGATGAAGCCGCTGTTCTGCTACGTCGCTCCCTGCGCGATCCTCGTGCTCTACATCACCGGCCTGATCGCCTTCCCGTGGAACTGATTGGTTTCATACAACAACTCCAAACTAAAAAAGGGGCTGTCAAGCTAAAGCTTGGCGGCTCCTTTTGATTTCTCTTTATCATAGCTGCGCTTGCAGCTTCTGAAAATATACCTTCGTCTCCTCGCGGTTGAGCATGACAGCCTCACGCAGCGCCTCAAGGCTTTCAAACTTCTTTTCCCCGCGCAGGCGTTTATAGAAGAGCAGGCGCATATGACAGCCGTAGAACTCATCGCCCTCATAGCCGATAAGATTCGCCTCGACGGTTATCTTTCCGCCGGGAGCCGTCGGCTGTTCGCCGATATTGACCGCAGCCATGTACCAATCCTCACGGACATACGCCAGCGCAGCGTAAACGCCCTTGGGCGGCAGCGCCTTGGCTGCATTCCATCGCAGGTTCGCGGTCGGAAAATCGAGCCTGCGGCCCAGCTTCTTGCCATGTTCCACAATGCCGCACATCGCATACGGCCTGCCCAGCAGCCTTGCAGCTTCCTCCATATCGCCCTTGGCGATTTCGCCGCGGATGCGCGTAGAAGACACCGGCAGATCATCCATCTGCACTTCATCGACGACATGCGTCTCAAAGCCATATTTCTTTCCCAGTGCAATCATATCCTGTGCCTTGCCTGCGCCCTTGCAGCCAAAGGAATAATTGAATCCAATAACGACATGCCTGGGATGCAGCGTTTCAACAAAGGATTTGACGAATTCTTCCGGTGAAAGCGCTGCATACGCCCTGTCAAACGGGCGAAGCACAGCAGCGTCAACGCCCTGCTCTGCAATCGCGCAGATCTTCTCCGAACGCGTTTCCAGCTGCGGCGGTACACGATCCGGCGCAAAGGTCGCCATCGGATGGGATGAGAACGTATAGACCACGCTCGCGAGGCCATGGATGGCGGCGAGCTCATTGGCCTTTTGCATCAGCATGGCATGGCCCTCGTGCACGCCGTCAAACATGCCCAGCGCCATGACGGTTTCCCCGCCCCGCCACTGGCGCTCATGTGTTAAGAGTTTCATCTTCAGCCTTACTCCAGAAGCATTGCTTCAAATTTCATATGTCCATCCCGCATCCTGCCGATGCCGGCGAACCGATCATTCAGGTACAATCTCACAGGCTTATCGCCCGGAATCTCGCCGCGCAGTTCCTTCAGGGTCAGTGCGTTGCCGTTGCGCACAAAGCGCTCCGCCCACGGCGCGACATCCACGCGCGGCACATGCGCAAGCGGCCTGTCCATCGCCACCAGCAGCGCGCTCAGATCCTCGCATGCCTGAATCTCTTCAATCGTATGCGCATCATCGAGGGTAAACATGCCCGTCTGCGTGCGCAGAAGCATACCCATATGCGCCTGCGTGCCCAAGGCTTTGCCGATATCGTGACAGAGCGTGCGGATATACGTGCCCTTGCCGCAGCGAATTTTGATCATAAAGCTGCCGTCGTCAAGCGTATGCATCACATCAATGGCATACACCTGCGTGGGTCTGGGCTGGATTTCGATCTCTACGCCCCGCCTTGCAAGATCGCAAAGCTTCTGTCCGTCGCGTTTGAGCGCGGAGAACATCGGCGGCGCCTGCATGATATCGCCAACAAACTGCGGCAGCACGCTTTCAAGCTGCTCAAGGCTGACCTGCTCGCCGCTTCCCGCAATGATCTTGCCGTGCGCATCCTGCGTATCGGT
>CAZACE010000401.1:0-2069 GCA_964483255.1 uncultured Oscillospiraceae bacterium | reverse complement strand
ATATCTTCGAGAAGCTCTTCGGCTTCGGCCATGGCCTGGGCTATCCGCGCGAGCGCGTCGTGCCGGAGCAGCGCAACAAGAAAATCCTCGACGCCGTGCGCGCGCATACCCTCAAGGATCTGATCACCTGCCTGCAGGGCATCGATCAGGATCTGGTCAAGGGCGCTGTCGCGGGCGAAAAGTTCCAGGAGCTTTTCTTCGCCAACGCCAAGGACGAAAAGATCGTCGAATACGTGAAGACGCTGCTGTAAGGACGGAAGGAACGTTGGGGATTGCATCCCCTGCCTGAGGGATTTCATCCCTCAGACTCCCTTCTTCGCTTCGCGCACACAATCGAAAGTACGCAAAAAGGCACCGCAAATGCGGTGCCTTATACATTATAGGAATGCGTTTCACAGAGCCGCTTCGAATGCCTCAAAGAACTCCGGACAGCTCCAGCCGCCGCAGCCGCAAACCGTATCGCCGGATACGCCCAGCTGCAGCTTCAGGCCGTTTTCCAGCGTGACCGTCAGCGTCTGGCGGCGCGCCGTCGCATCCGCACTCTTGAGCGCCGCGTGATCCAGCAGCACGGCAATGACCTCATTGGCCTTTTCTCCTTCCAGCGTGCCCACGCCGGAAAGCTCCGCGGATTTCACCTTGCCGCGCACGCTGAACGTATCCTCCAGGCTCGCGCCCGCCGGGCCTCTTCCCGCGTAGCTGACGCGCTGGAATACGCGCATGCTGCCATTCACCTCGCAGGCGACCATCGTCGATTCCGCCATGCCCCTGACGGCATACACCGTCGCGCCGACCTCGGCCACGTTCGAGATGCCCGCCGCCATCTCCTTGGGAGAGGCCAGCGAAGGCTGCTCATCGCGCACGGAGATGCTGCCCACCGCGCCGCCCAGCAGCGAATTGCCGATATCCTTGGGCGTTTCCAGCATCTGATAGACGGCGTTGCCCACCGTCACCAGCGCTATATCGCCCTCGCCCTCGGCAAAGAGCGTCTGCGCTGAAGCGTCGCCCTTGCGCAGGCGCGCGTTATCGCCCAGATCGGCGACCAGTTTGCCGCCCGGGTAGGCCGCGCCCTCACCCGCCGCAATGGTGTCAATATTCACAGCAACCGGCTCGCTGGCCAGCATCACAGCAGGCGTATCCGTCTGTGTATTCAGCCTCGGGGCTGCAATGCCCACGCAGGCAAGCGCCAGCGCCGCGCAGCATACCGCCGGCACAAAGCGCTTCACCGGATTCTTTCGCGTATATCCACCTTCGGCGGCGCGCTTGATTTTAAAGCGCATGGCCTCGTCCGCCTCAAGCCCGCCCAGCATTTCATTGGCGATCGGCCTCAGCTGATCGAGTGATTTCGGATCAAACACTTGTTGCTTCCTCCTTTAACAGGACTTCCAGTTTCTTTCTTGCCCTTGAAAGGCGGCTTGAGATCGTCCCTTCCGGAAGATCCAGCATTTGTGCAATTTCAGAAATTCCCAATCCCTGATAGTAATGCAGGAGCACGGTCTCACGGAACGCGCCCGGCAGCTTGTTCACCGCGCGCATCAGCGTTTCCTTTTCTTCCCGCTTTTCGATGGTCTCATCCTGCGCAGGAATCAGCTCCAGCGTCGGCGCGCCAAGCACCACGCGTCTCAGCCATGCGCCGCGCCACAGATCACGACAGCTGTTCACGGTCACCCGCAAAAGCCACGCCTTTTCTTTGCCGGGCTCAATCGTATGCCCGTGCGTATAGAGCTTGACAAATACATCCTGACAGACGTCCTCGGCCTTATGCCTGTCCGCCAGGTAAAAATACGCCATGCGCAGCACGTCGTTTGCATACTGCTCATACAGCGTCTCAAACTGCGCAGCGCTTTTCTTGGCGCTCACACTTTCATCCAATGTTTTCACTTCCTGCCTCTTACCAATATAAACGAATGAACTGCGTATTTTCATCCGGAAAAAACAGAATTTTTCAAAAAATATTATAGCTGATCCTACCTGCAAACGCAAGGCACAGAAAGAACTGGCAGAAACGCAGGAGGATACGTTAGGGCTGCCGCCCTAAAACCCGCCTGAGGGATTTCATCCCTCAGACTCCC
>CAZACE010000400.1:0-2071 GCA_964483255.1 uncultured Oscillospiraceae bacterium | reverse complement strand
TTATTTTTTTCAGTCTGCGGTGAAGATTATCCGCATCCATACATTGTTTCATTGTATTCCTCCATACTGATAGGGGTATGTGTGTATAATAACATGGGATTTATCCCACGTCAAGAACGCTGCTTTGAGAATAGCAAATCCAAGAAAAACCGCCAAGGATAAACTTTGCGCTGCGCGCCTGTCTTCGCTGCTTTATATCCCTGTTGAAAACGAAGAGGCTCCCGCCATTGGAAGCCTCTTGCTTTATTCCGTCATCTTCTGTTATTCCTTACCCTCGCAACCGCAATCACCCTATGCTCAACAAGCCATTCAATCACTTTCCACTTCAGCCAGTCCATCATATCTCATCATCCTTTCTCAGACGTTCCTGCTCTTTGGATGACGTCATCATATCATCTCCCCCCTCCCCGCTGCAACAGAAAACCGCCGAAGGATACCCTCCGGCGGCTCAAATGTCAGTTTTTCAGTCGACAGGCTTACCGTCCATCAGCACCCTGCACGGATGCTCCTCCGGAATCTCCACATACGGATGATCGACCAGATAGCTGAGAATCAGCTCGCTGACCTCCGTGAGGATATCCTTCACCCGCGGACAGCCGCAGTAAAAATCGAAATCGCCCGCGCCCGTCGCCCGGTAATCGCACATGCAGAGTGTCAGCTTTTCATCCGGCCCGATCGGCTTTCCCCCGCGCGTGAGCATCACCACGCGCTCGCCCTCCGGCTTTGCAAGATCAAACGCATACTCAATTCCGCTGAAATAATCAAAATTGTAATGCGCCACCTTCGGGCTGAGGAACGACTGCGCAATGGATACATTTCCCTCGCTGTCTGCGACAAAATAGCGTGCGCACTGCTCCAACGCCTTCCTGAGCACGTCGCCCGTAACCTCCAGCACAGCCAGCGTGTTGGAATACACGTAGCTTGCCACCACATCGCGCACCGTCACGCTCGAAGCAAAGCCGCGCAGCTCGTTGCTCAGCGCCGCGCAGGATACATCCGCGCCGCTCGCCCAAAGCTGCACCGTGTTGAAGAAGTCTGCAATCGGCGAACCATGCAGCGCCATGTGCAGCTTGTCCTCCGGCCAGATATCCCGGCTCAGCTTGCCGATGGGCTGATCCAGCCAGACGTTCACGTCCTCCCAGAGCCTCTGCTGCGCGCTCGTCAGCTTCGCCTCATCCGGCACTTCGCACAGCTGCGAATGGAATCCGTCCTCGTCCAGCTCGACCTTCACGTAATTGACCGAGTTGCACGGCGTCTGCACGATGTGCACACCGTTCCAGCGCTTTTCGGCCATGGCGATGTGCTGGTGTCCGGTGAGCAGCAGATCGATCTTCAGTTCCTCACACAGGCGGCAGGCGATGTTCTCGTCCGTATGGGAAAGCAGACGGCCCGTTTCCAGGTCGCGCTCAATGCCGCCATGATAGATGCCCACGATGATATCCGCATCAAGGCTTTCAACCGCCTTCTTCGCCGCTTCAAACGGATCGGACACGGTGATCCCCGTGAGATTTTCCTTCTTCTCCCAGCGGTTCACCCAGTCTGTCACGATGCCGAAAAGGCCCACGCGCAGCCCATTGCCCAGCGTATGTACGGCGCACGGAAACACAGGCAGCCTGCCCTCGCCGTCCTCGACGTTCGCGCAAAGGCACTTGGCATTGAGCGTTTCCAGATGCTTTTTGAGATACGCCGGTCCGTTGTTGAAGTCGTGATTGCCCAGCGTCACATAGTCGTAGCCGCGGTCGTTCATCGCCGAAGCCACGGGCAGCTCGACATCATGCATCTTGCAGTAGTACGTCAGCGGCGAACCCTGAATCGTATCGCCGCCATCGATCACCAGCGTGTTTTCGTCCTTGGGAAAACGCATGGAAAGCAGCCCCATGGGACGGGGCTGCTCGGATGCAAAATTGTTCGGGTACAGATAACCATGCGTGTCGGACGTGAAATAAATCGTCAGCTTCGCCATAGATTAGCCTCTCGTCAGACGGTTGCGGATCTTGGTGGAAAACAGCTCGATGGACAGCATCAGCACGACCATGCCGCACAGATAAGCGCCGACCATGCTCCAGCGGCT
>CAZACE010000399.1:0-2074 GCA_964483255.1 uncultured Oscillospiraceae bacterium | reverse complement strand
GCCGGAGAGCTCGTTGACCATCTTGCTGATGCTGGGGGTGGCAACAGCAAGATGGTCAACAAGCGTCTGCGCGTCTTTCTGTTCCGTGCGCCTGTCCACAAGACCCAGCTTCTTGACGGCCTTGTCAAGCTTCGCCACGATGATGTTGGCAGCAATGTCAATGCCGGTAAGGAAGCCTTCCGTCTTGCGGTTTCCAGGCACGAGGAAGATGCCCTTACGGATCGCATGACCGGGGCTGCTCAGCTTCAGCTCTTCCCCATCCTTGATCATACTGCCAGAGCTTTCATCCATCGCGCCAAAGAGCGTTTTGGAAATCTCGTCGATACCGGAACCAACGAGACCAAAGATGCCATAAATCTCGCCGCGGTTCGCCTTGAAGGAGATGTTTTCAAACTTTCCTTCCATGCTGAGGTTCTTAACTTCAAGACAGGGATGAACCTGCACGCCTTCGGGACGATCCGGATACAACTGCGCCAGGCGCTCGCCGAGCATCAGTTCCGCAATATAGTCCGAATCCACATGCCCGTCCTGAATGTCCTCATGGCAAACAACCTTGCCATTGCGAAAAACGGAGAAGCTGTCGCATACCTGCGCCACTTCATCCAGATGATGCGTGATGTAGATGATGGACACGCCCTGCTTTTTGAGTGTATGAACAAATTCAAAGAGAATGTATTTTTCCTTTTCAGTCAGAATCGAGGTCGGTTCGTCCAGAATCAGGATTTTACAATTCTTGGACAGCGCACGCAGAATCGCAATGATCTCGCGCTCCACCGGACTCATCAGATAAATGGGTTTTTCAACGTCAATTGCAAAGGGATATTTCTTGACCAGTTCCAGCGCCTTCTTGCGCAGAACACCGCGATTGATGGCAGAAAAAAGCAGCTTGCAGGAGCTCTCGCTGCCCAGGAAGATGTTTTCATATCCCGTATAGCTTTCCACCATCTGCGGATCCTGATAGACAGCCGACACGCCGCATTTGATTGCGTCCTCAGGCTTATTGATGTCGCACGGTTTTCCGTCGATGATGATTTCGCCGGCATCTCTGGTATACACGCCGGAAAGAATCTTGATCATGGTGGACTTACCGGCACCATTGATTCCCAGAAGTGCGCGGGCTTCGCCCTCTTTGAGCATCAGGCTTGCGTTATCAAGCGCTTTCATGCCTGCAAAGCTCTTGTCGATCCCTTTCATTTCCAATACATAGTGCATAGCATATCCTCCACGACTGATGAAATTGCAGGGGGCAAGCCTGCTGCCTGCCCCCCGCGAATACGTATAAGTTTAGATGCTGGGGATCCAGAGCGCGTCGGTCAGACCATTCTCGGTCAGAGCCTGGTTGAGCAGGTCAACATAGCCCGGCAGGTCGTAGTTCAGCAGCAGTTCCCAAGCGGTGTTCTCGCCGACCTTGTAGTCGCGGATGCTGTCGATCGCCTGAATCATCTGGCTGGTCACAGCGTAGCCCGGCACGAGCACCAGACGCGGCACGGTCTCACCCTCGTTGTAGTTGTAGGCATAGTCAACCAGAGAACGCGGCATGTCGTAGATGTTCTCGCCAGCGGACATGATGAAGGATTCCGGATAGTTGAGCATGTAGGTCCAGCACTCCTCGCCGCCGTCGCAGCCGGTGTACATGATTTCCGGACGGGTTTCGCCGGTCAGAACGAGGCCTTCGAAAGCCGCGCCGTCCCAAGCGCACCAGATGCCCTTGAGTTCCTTGTTGGTGTCAGCAGCCAGCCAGGTAGAGATGGTCGCGGACGGGGTTACAGCACCGGTGGAGTCCCAGGACCACTGATAAGCCACTTCGATGTTGGAGTACTTATCCATGGCCAGCACGTCACGGGCGCCCAGATCGCGCTGATGCCAGCTCTCATTGGACGGGAGCTCGATCATACCGATCTTGATGGTCTCTTCGGTGCCGTACTTAGCCTGCAGCGTGTCGGCCAGATAGGTCATGGTCGTCTTGCCGCAGCTGTAGTTGTCAAACAGCACGGTACTCACGGCGTCAGCGCCGGAGATGAAGCCGTCAGACAGGTAAACCGGGATGCCCTCGTCGCAAGCCTCGCGAACCGCC